>JAUYAJ010000461.1 GCA_030693565.1 Rubrivivax sp. | reverse complement strand
GTGGCCGTCGGCGCCATCTACGAGGCCGACCATGCCAACATGGTGATCGCCGCCGGCCGCGCCGACCTCTGCGCCGTCGCCCGCCCGCACCTGGCCGACGCCGCCTGGACCTTGCACGAAGCCGCCCGCATCGAGCACAGTGCGGTGGCCTGGCCCGTGCAATACCTGTCGGGCCGCAGCCAGTTCGAAACCAACCTCCGCCGCGCAAAGGCCAACCCATGAACGACGACCTCAAGCCTTTCCGCCACTACCCGGCGCGCCACTTCGGCTGGCAGTGCAGTGACGACGGCCGCGTCGCCACCGTCACGCTGAACCGGCCGGAGAAGAAGAACCCGCTGACCTTCGAGAGTTATGCCGAACTGCGCGACCTGTTCCGCGACCTCGTCTACGCCAGCGACGTGCGCGCGGTGGTGATCGCCGGTGCCGGCGGCAACTTCTGTTCGGGCGGCGATGTCTTCGAGATCATCGAGCCGCTGACGCGCATGCCGGCGCCCGAGTTGCTGCGCTTCACCCGCATGACCGGCGACCTGGTGAAGGCGATGAAGCGTGCGCCGCAGCCCATCGTGGCCGCCATCGACGGCATCTGCGCCGGTGCCGGCGCGATGCTGGCGCTAGCGGCCGATCTGCGTTTCGCCACCCCGGCGGCGAAGACAGCATTCCTCTTCACCCGTGTCGGCCTGGCCGGCGCCGACATGGGCGCTTGCGGGCTGCTGCCGCGCGTCATCGGCCAGGGGCGGGCGGCCGACCTGCTGTTCAACGGCCGCGCGATGAATGCCGACGAAGGGCTGGCCTGGGGCTTCTTCAACGCGCTGCACGCCGGCGAAGACCTGCTGGCGCGCGCCCAGGCGCAGGCGCGCACGCTGGCCGACGGCCCTTGGTTCGCACACACGGTGACCAAGACCATGCTGAACCAGGAATGGGCGATGGGCATCGAGGAGATGATCGAAAGCGAAGCCCAGGCACAGGCGCTGTGCATGCTCACCGGCGACTTCAAGCGCGCTTTCGACGCCTTTGCCGCCAAAGGCAAGCCGCTGTTCGAAGGTAACTGACATGGGCAACATGGCGCGGTTGGCCCACCTCGAACTGCCATTCTTCGACGACGGCCACCGCGCGCTGGCGTCGCAGCTCGATGCCTGGTCGGCAGCGCATCTGCAAGCCGTCGACCACCACGACACCGACCGCGCCTGCCGCGCCCTGGTCACCGCACTGGGCGAGGCCGGCTTTCTGCGCCACTGCGTGCCAGCGGCTTTCGGCGGCATCAGCGAGCTGCTGGACTCGCGAGCGCTGGTGGTCTGCCGCGAAACGCTGGCACGCCACGACGGGCTGGCCGACTTCGCCTTCGCGATGCAGGGGCTGGGCAGCGGGCCGGTGTCGCTGGCCGGCAGCGCGGCGCTGCAGGCCGAGCTGCTGCCCAAGGTGGCGCGCGGCGAGTGGATCGCCGCCTTTGCGCTGTCCGAACCCCAGGCCGGCTCCGATGTCGGGGCGATCGCCTGCACGGCGCGCGACGTTGGCGACGCCTATGTGCTGGACGGCGAGAAGACCTGGATCAGCAACGGCGGCATCGCCGACTTCTACTGCGTCTTCGCGCGCACCGGCGAAGCGCCGGGCACACGCGGCATCAGCGCCTTTGTCGTCCATGCCGGTGCGCCGGGTTTCGAGATCGCCGAGCGCATCGAGGTGATGGCGCCGCACCCGCTGGCGCGGCTGCGCTTCGACGGCTGCCGGGTGCCCAAGGCGCAGTTGCTCGGCGCGCCGGGCGAAGGCTTCAAGCTGGCGATGCGCACGCTGGACATCTTCCGCGCCTCGGTGGCGGCGGCGGCGCTGGGTTTCGCACGCCGCGCGCTCGACGAGGCGCTGGTGCACACGAAGCAGCGCCGCCTGTTCGGCCAGGCGCTGGCCGACTTCCAGCTCACCCAGGCCACGCTCGGCGACATGGCGGCCGACATCGACGCGGCCGCACTGCTGACCTACCGCGCCGCCTGGGCGCGCGATGTGCAGCGCCGACGCACCACGCGCGAAGCGGCGATGGCCAAGATGGTGGCGACCGAAAACGCCCAGCGTGTCATCGACCGCGCGCTGCAACTGCATGGCGGCGCCGGCGTGCGCGTGGGGACTGTCGTCGAGAGCCTGTACCGCGAGATCCGCGCCTTGCGCATCTACGAAGGCGCGACCGAGGTGCAGCGGCTCATCATCGGCCGCGACCTGCTGGGCTGACCGTCACGCTCAGTCGCGTTCGGGCAGCGAGGCCTTGAGCTCGCCCAGCAGCTCGAACAGCTGCGCTTGCTGGCTGCCGTCCAGGCCGCCGAAAAGCCCCGCGATCCAGGCTTCGTGGTCCTGCGCCATGGCGCTGAAGTGCTGCTGGCCCAGGGCGGTGAGCTTGACGGTGTAGGCGCGGCGGTCGTTCGGGTCGTCGCTGCGCGCCACCAGGCCTTCGGCCACCAGGCGGTCGGTCAGACCGGTGATGTTGCCGCCGCTGACCATCAGGCGGCGCGACAGGTCACGCATCTTCAGCCCTTGCGGGTGACGGTCGAGCTGGGCCATCAAGTCGAAGCGCGGCAAGGAGCTGCTGAACTGTTCACGCAGGCGCGTGCGCAGCGGCGCTTCGACCAGGTTGGTGCAGGCCAGCAGCCGCAGCCACAGGCGCAAGGCCATGTGGTCGGCGGCGGTGACACGGGTCTCGGAGTCGACGGCCGCCGGCAGCGTGTGTTCCGGTCCGGGCAGCATGCGCTCGCTGGTCAGCCGCCGAGCACGATCCAGAGCCGCGCGATGTCGGCTGCGCCATCCTTGGACTGCACGCCGCGCAGCGTCTGCACACCACGGGTCTTGCTGGCCGGCGACTGCAGCTGCGCCATGCCCAGCCGCAGCTTGGCGTCCGCCGGGTGCTTGAGGCCGCCCTTGGCGATGGCTTGCTCGATCAGCTTGATGCCGCGATCGACCTCGCCCATGGTCACGTAGGCATAACCGACCTGGAGCAGGGCGTCGCCTTCCTTCTGGTTGGCGGCCTCGCTGGCCTGGCCGGCGATCGACGCCTTCAGTTCGGTATCCATCTTCACCGCCAGATCGCGCAGTCGCTGATGGCGCGCCGCTTCCGGCCCGCCGCCCAGCATGCCGGCCTTGATGCCGCGGTCGACGATGTTCAGGCCCTCGGCCGGCAAGCCGGCCTGCAATGCCAGCTGCGCCATCTCCATGAAGTCGTCGGTCTTGGTCAGCGTGCCGCTGGCCAGCTTCAGTCGCATGACGTCGAGCGCGAAGCGGTCACCGAAACCGCCTTTGCGCGGCAGCCGCGCCAGGTAGGCCGTCCAGTAGTCCTTCTTCGGGTAGTAGGACAGCAGCTTTTCCAGCGTCGTGAGGTAGCCGGCGGTCTGCTCGGTGCGCTGCTGGGCGTCGGCCATGCGCAGCAGGTCGCCCTCCTCAGGGCGCTTGCCGGCTTGCTCGGCAGCGGCCACGGTGGCGGCGGCTTCCTTCAGGATCGCACCGTAGTCGCCGCTCTGCGACAGCAGGTAGGCCTGCAGTTGCTTGAGCGAGGCGCTGCTGTAGCCGCCTTGGGCGGCCCTGTTCGCCCACTCGTTGGACTTGGCCAGGTTGCGCGTCTGCGCATAGGCCGAGGCAATCTGCTCGGCGTACTGGCCGGCTTCGTTGCCGCTCAGCTTGCCGCCGGTATAGACGGCTTCGAGCGCCTGGATCGCGGTGGCATGGTCGCCGGCGCGCTGGGCGGCGGCCGCTTTCATGCGGTCGATGGTCAACTGCTCGGCCGGCGTGCGGCCGCTCACCGCTTCGGCTTCGCGCACCTTGGCCAAGGCTTCCTTGGCTTTGCCGGCGCGCAGCAACTCGCTGGCTTGTTGCAAGGGCTTGCCGATTTCCGGGCGCAGGCCTTGCGCGCTGGCGCAGGTCAGCCATCCGGCGGCGAACAGGGCCAGGCCCAGGGTGCGCAAGGTCTTCATGGTCAATTCAGGAACTGTTCATTGCCGACGATGCCGATCTTGGTCACGCCCAGCCGCTGGGCCGAGGCCATGATCATGGCAACGTACTTGTAGGTCACCAGCTTGTTCGGCCGCAAGTGCACCTCGGGCTGGTCGGCGGTGGCGGCGACGATCGCCAGCTTGGCTTCGAGCTCACCACGGTCGGCGACGATCACGCCGTTCCAGCCGATCGTGCCGTCGAAGTCGACGTCGATGCGGATGATCTCCGGCGGTTTCGGCGGCGGCGCGGCGTTG
>JAUYAJ010000438.1 GCA_030693565.1 Rubrivivax sp. | reverse complement strand
CTGGCGAAAGTTGTGCTCGATCTCGGCGGTGGCCTCGCGCACCCGCGCTTCCAGGTGGGCCTTGCCTTGTTCGGCGTCCTGCAGCGCGCGGCCGTGCTGCTGCACCAGGCGCAGACCGAGCAGCACGAACATCACCGGCAGGATGACCTGCGCCCACAGCGATGCCGGCGTGCGCAAGCCCAGCTTCTGGGCACCGAACTCGATCGCGCCGGTCACCGTCACCCCCGCCAGCAGCGCGGCCATCAGCCAGAACGAGCGCCGCCGCAGCGACCACTGGCGGCGCAGGTGAAATGCGGCCGCCGCCATCACCTGCAGCGCCAGCAACGCGTACCAGAAGCTGGCCACCGGATACAGGCGCGCCGGGCCGGCCAGCACCAGTGACAGCGGCACCAGCGCACATTGCACGGGCAGTGCGATGTCGATCCAGCGGTGGCGCCAGCCGGCATAGCGCAGCAGGAACTGCACCGCCGCCAGCGCGATGACGGCCAGCGTCGTGCAGAGCAGAAATTCGGCGACGGCGTTGTCGAAGGGCAGCGTGCGCAACCACAGCCGCGAGTCGACGATCGCCCAGCCGACGGTGAGGGCGCCGAAGTAGGCCAGGTGGCTTTCGCGGCGGTTGATGAAGCCGAGCACGAAGAGAAAGCCGCCCATCAGCACCAGCGTCGCGCCGACCGCTTGCGGCGCGGCGACCTGTAGCGCGGTCTGGCGCGCATGGCGGGCCGCCAGCTGCGACTGCGGGCCCAGCACCAGATCGGACATGCCGCCAGCGCGCTGGCGCGAGCCGACTTCGGCCAGCGCATGGCCGGCGACCTTGATGTCCAGGGTGTTGAGCGCCGGCCCCAGCAAGGCCGCGGGCAGGCTCACCAGCTGCGGGTGGTTGCAGTTGTGGGTCAGCGGGCGCGCCATGCGGCCACCGCTGTGCACACGCTGGCCGTTCAGGTAGACCTCGAGGTTGGTGCAGACATGTTCGATGTACAGTGCCAGCAGTTCACCGCCCTCGCGCACGCCCGGCGCCAGGAAGCCGATGCGGTACCAGACCGGGCCAGCGCTGCCCGGCCGGGTGCGCGCCCAGTCGTCGGGCAAGGCCACTGCCAGCGGCACCGCCTCGACCGGGAAGCTGCTGCCGTCGCCGCTGGCGGACAGCGCCGAAGTCACGGTCAGGGTCTGCGCCGTGGCCGCCGCCGTGCAGCCCAGCCACAGTGCCAGCGCCAGCAACCAGGCCCGGACGGGCAAGGCGGCCGCACGGCGGCGGCTGGATGTCAGGGGCGACAGGGATGGGTGCATGGGTGCGCGGATTCTGCGTCAACGGCCCCCTGCCACCGCACTGCGACAATGCACGACCGTGTCGAAAGCCCGCCTGTTGCCGTGATCCGCCGCCATCGCCTCGAACCCACCGACAACCGCCGGCTGGCCACCCTGTGCGGTCCGCTCGACGCCCACTTGCGCATCATCGAAGCCGCGCTCGGCGTCACGCTGGCGCGCCGCCATGACAGCTTTCGGGTTGAAGGTGAGCGCGCCGCCGTCCATCTGACGCTGGACTTGCTGGACCGGCTCTATGCGCAGGCGCGCGAGTCGCTCGACGAGCGCCAGTTGCAGCTGGCCTTGAAGGACGCTGGCGCCGTGCAGCGCCAGGCCGCGCCGGTGGTGCTGCACACCCGTCACGCCGATCTTGTCGGCCGCACGCCCAATCAGATCCAATACCTGCGCCAGATGCTGGATCACGACATCACCATCGGCATCGGCCCGGCCGGCACCGGCAAGACCTTTCTGGCCGTGGCCTGCGCCGTCGACGCGCTCGAGCGCCAAGGCGTGCAGCGCATCGTGCTGACGCGCCCGGCGGTCGAGGCCGGCGAGCGTCTGGGCTTTCTGCCCGGCGACCTGGCGCAAAAGGTCGACCCCTATCTGCGCCCGCTCTACGACGCCCTTTACGACTTGATGGGCGTCGACCGCGTGACCAAGGCCTTCGACAAGGGGTTGATCGAGATCGCGCCGCTGGCCTTCATGCGCTGGCGCACGCTGAACCACGCCTTTGTCATCCTCGACGAAGCGCAGAACACGACCTGCGAGCAGATGAAGATGTTCCTCACCCGCATCGGCTACGGCTCGCGCTGCGTGGTCAATGGTGATGTCAGCCAGATCGACTTGCCGCAGGCGGTGACCAGCGGCCTGGTCGACGCCGAGCAGGTGCTGGCCGGGGTCAGTGGCATTGGCTTCACGCACTTCGACGCCAGCGACGTCGTTCGCCATCCGCTGGTGGCGCGCATCGTCCAGGCCTACGACGCGGCGCGCACCGGCGGCGAGCGTACGTGAGCGCACCGGCTGGGCCAGCGAGCGCGCGAGCGTCGCTGCAGCTGTCGCTGCAGTTCGCCGACACCAGCCACCGCGCGCTGCTGCCGCGCCACCGCGTCAGCCGCTGGCTGCGCGCCGCGTTGGCGAGTCCGGCGCAGCTGACGGTGCGCATCGTCGGCGCCGACGAGGGCCAGGCGCTGAACCGCCACTACCGCGGCAAAGACTACGCGACCAACGTGCTGACCTACGACTACGAGCACGCGCCGGTGGTGGTGGCCGACCTGGTGCTGTGCGCTCCGGTGGTGGCCAGCGAGGCGCAGGCCGCGGGCATCACCATCGAGGCCCACTACGCCCACTTGCTGGTGCATGGCGCGCTGCATGCCCAGGGCCATGACCACGAAGCGGACGACGAGGCCGCGGTGATGGAAGCGCGCGAGTCGGCGATCCTGCTCGGACTGGGCCTGGCCGACCCCTACGCGAGCGCGACCTGAACGCACGAAGGCCACCTTGCGGTGGCCTTCGGCAGAACCGGCTCAGCGCCGGTTCAGGGCTTCACTTGCTGTAAGCCGTCTCGCCGTGCGAGGTGATGTCCAGACCTTCGCGTTCTTCGTCTTCGGGCACGCGCAGGCCGAGCACGATGTCGGCGATCTTGAAGGCGATGAAGGCCACCACTGCCGACCAGGCAATGGTGATGATCACACCTTCGGCCTGGATCAGCAGCTGGCTGCCGATGGCGAAGTCCGCCTTGCCGGTGCCGCCCAGGCCGGGCGCGGTGAAGATGCCGGTCAGCAGCGCGCCGAGGATGCCGCCGACGCCGTGGACACCGAAGACGTCGAGCGAGTCGTCGGCGCCGAGCAGGCGCTTGAGGCCGTTGACACCCCACAGGCAGACGAAGCCGGCGAGGCCGCCGATGACGATGCTGCCCATCGGCCCCACCGAGCCGCAGGCCGGCGTGATGGCGACCAGGCCGGCGACGGCGCCCGAGGCCGCGCCCAGCATCGAGGCCTTGCCTTTGCTCAGCGCCTCGCCGGCAATCCACGCCAGCACCGCCGCTGCGGTGGCGAACAAGGTGTTGACGAAGGCCAGTGCGGCGCCGCTGGTGGCTTCGAGGTTGGAGCCGGCGTTGAAGCCGAACCAGCCCACCCACAGCATCGACGCGCCCACCATGGTCAGCGTCAGGCTGTGCGGCGTCATCGCCTCCTTGCCATAGCCCACGCGTTTGCCCAGCATGTAGGCACCCACCAGGCCAGCGACGCCGGCGTTGATGTGGACGACGGTGCCGCCGGCGAAGTCGAGCGCGCCCTTGCCCAGCAGGTAGCCGCCCGGGCCCCAGACCATGTGGGCGATCGGCAGGTAGCAGAACGTGAACCACAGCACCGAGAACAGCAGCACGGCGCTGAAGCGCATGCGCTCGGCGAAGGAGCCCACGATCAGCGCGCAGGTGATGCCGGCAAAGGTGGCCTGGAAGGCCAGGAACACGTATTCGGGCAGCTTGACGGTGGGCGTGAAGGTGTCGGCCAGGCTGTCGATGCTGACGCCCTTGAGGAACATCTTGTCCAGGCTGCCGATGATCGCGCCCTCGCCGCCGAAGGCCAGGCTGTAGCCGTAGACGGCCCAGAGCACCACGATCAGCGAGAACACCACCAGCACCTGCATCAGCACTGAAAGCATGTTCTTGCTGCGCACCAGGCCGCCGTAGAACAGCGCCAGGCCGGGCACGGCCATGAAGATGACGAGCAAGGTGGCGGTCATCATCCAGGCGACGTCGCCTTTGTGAACCGCGGCCACCACGGCCGAGGCCGCTTCGGCCATTGCCGGTGCGGCGTCGGCGGCGGAAGCCGCCTCGGCCACTGCGGGCGCCGACGCGGCGCCGTCCTGGGCCAAGGCGCTGGCGCCAAAGCCCAGCAGCGCAAGGCCCAGGGCCAGGATCGTGAGGATTTTTCTCATGGTGTGTTCTCGCTGTTCGGGGCGCGGCTCAGAGCGCGTCCTTGCCGGTTTCGCCAGTGCGGATGCGGATCGCCTGCTCCAGGGTGCTGACGAAGATCTTGCCGTCACCGATCTTGCCGGTGCGGGCGGCGGCCTCGATGGCCTCGATCACCTGGTCGAGGAGGGCTTCGTCGACGGCGGCCTCGATCTTCACCTTGGGCAGGAAGTCGACCACGTACTCGGCGCCGCGGTACAGCTCGGTGTGGCCCTTTTGACGGCCGAAGCCTTTGACCTCGGTCACCGTGATGCCCTGGACGCCGATGGCGCTCAAGGCCTCACGCACTTCATCGAGCTTGAAAGGCTTGACGATGGCAGTCACCAGTTTCATGCGTGTCTCCTGTTCCAGGGTTTCAGAAGTTGAACTTGGCGCCCAGCACCAGGCCGGTTTTGCCCAGGTCCTTGCCATTGGCCGGCGATGCATAGGCCTTGGCGCCGGCGATCGACTTCGTGCTCGCGCCCACCACCGCGGCGCTCAGCGTCAGCCCCTTGGCGGCTTCGGCGCTGGCGGTCAGCGAATAGTCGGTGTAGGAGTAGCTGCCGTTGCTGGCCACCTTCTGGTAGCCCAGGTGCGGCGTCAGCGTGACGCCGGCGCCGACCTCGAAGCCGGCGCTGAGGTCGAAGTAGCCGCTGTTCTTGCTGTCCGTGAAGCCGAACAAGTTGCTGACGCTGTGCGAATACTTCAGCGTCGCCGGGCCGACGGTCAGCGCGCCGTAGACCTCGGTCGTGTTGGCGCTGGTGGCCAGCTTGTTGCTGGGGTAGCGGTAGCTGAGCACGCCGACGTCGTAGCCGACATCCTTGGCCAGTTCACCTTTGTAGCCGCCGTAGAGGTCGATTTCGGCGCTGGCGTCGCCGCCAGCGTCTTTGATCCATTTGATCGACGACGCCCAGGCGCCCAGGTACAGGCCGCCGGCGCTGTAGTCGACACCGGCCGACAAGGCCGGCTTCAGGCGCGACTGCGAAATGCCGCGGTAGCGGTAGTCGCTGCTGGCGGCGGCGTTGAACGCCAGGTCGGCCAGGGCCAGGCCGGGCAGGCACAGCAGGGCGGCGAGGGCAATGACAGGTTTTTTCATGGTGGCTCCATCCGGGGCAAGGGCTAGGGATGGACTGTCTTTGCAGCTTCCGTGCCACCCGCCTGCGGCCATGGTTTGCCCGCCATCGGTGCAATCGGACGGAAATCGACGCGCAGTGTGCACCGGGATGGGGATTGGCGCCACAGCGCACCGACTCGGTGCGCGGCGTCCGCGACGCGCTGCGGCTGGGCAGGCTAGGATGCCATCCAGCCCCACCTCGCCAGCACCGCCCAGGAGCCCGACATGTCTCTGCACGCCATCCGCACCGCCGCCGACGCCGATTCCGTTTCCGTCAGCCAGACCCGCGTCGAGTTGGCCGCGGCGCATCGCATGGCGGTGCTCGACGAACTTGACGAAGGCATCGACAACCACTTCACCGTCGAAGTGCCCGGGCGCCCCGGCCACTACCTGATCCTGCCTTTCGGCCGCCACTGGTCCGAAGCCCGGGCCAGCGAGATGATGGTGTTCGACGAAAGCGGGCGCACGCTGGAGGGGCATGGCGACGTCGAGTTGTCGGCGCAATGCATCCATGCGCCGATCCACCGCATCAGCGGCGCCCGCGTCGTGCTCCACACCCACCAGACCTGGGCGCTGGCGCTCAACATGCTCAAAGACAACCGGCTGCTGCCGGCGACGCAGACGGCGGCCTTCTTCCATGGCCAGATCGCTTACGACGACGACTACACCGGCCTGGCCGCCAGCCTGGCCGAAGGCGAGCGGCTCGCCAAGGTGATGGGCGACAAGCCGATCTTGTTCATGAAGAACCATGGCGTGGTCGCCGTCGGCCAGACCATCGCCCAGGCTTACCGCCGGCTCTACAAGCTCGAGCGCGCCTGCCGCACCCAGGTGCTGGCGATGTCCACCGGCCAGCCGCTCGAAGTGCTCACCGACGAAGTGGTCAAGCTGGTGCAGACGCCGAGCGCCGACGACCGCCACCCGCGCGGGCAGCGCGAGCGGCTTTACTTCGAAGCCATGATGCGCGTCGTCGACCGCGAACTGCCCGGCTACGCCGACTGAGGGACGGACGGCCGGCCGGCGCGCTCCAGGGCGCGCAGGCGGCGCGCACAATCGCCGGCAGGGGAGGCCTGCCGGATGTCGCTCGCTGTCGTCATGAGCCGCGCACTCGACGGGCTCGAAGCGCCCGAGGTGCATGTCGAGGTGCAGCTCGCCAACGGCTTGCCCAGCTTCACCTTGGTCGGCCTGGCCGACACCGAGGTCAAGGAATCGCGCGAACGCGTGCGCGCCGCGCTGCAGCAAAGCGGCTTCCAGTTTCCGCACAACAAGCGCATCACCGTCAACCTGGCGCCGGCCGACCTGCCCAAGGACTCGGCGCGCTTCGACCTGCCGATCGCGCTCGGCATCCTGGCCGCC
>JAUYAJ010000420.1 GCA_030693565.1 Rubrivivax sp. | reverse complement strand
CTGGCGAGCGCGCTGGCGCTGGGTGACCGGCCCAAGATCATCCGCGTCGCCGCCCGCATCGACCTGGGCGCCGGCGCCGCGGCCTGGGCCGATCCGGGCTACGACTTCGAAGCCTACTGCCGTGCCTACGACCCTGCCGTCTGGGGCCGGCGCGTGCCCGCCGGGCCGCAGGAAGAAGCGCGCGTGCGCTCGGCCCGCCGCCAGGCCGACGCGGTGACGCTGAAATTGCCGCCGCGCACGACGCTGATCGGCGTCAGCGCCGACGCCGGCTTTGCCAACGGCATGGTCTTCATCGACAGCGCCAGCCAGGTGATCCTGCGCCGCTTGCGCTTCGACGAAGTGCAGGACGCCTTTCCGGCCTGGGATCCGCTCGACGGCGCCCATGGCGAGTGGAATTCCGACCTCGACAACCTCTCGCTGCGCCGGGCCCGCCATGTCTGGATCGACCATTGCAGCTTCGACGGCGGCGACGGCATGCAGCCGCTGCGTTTCGGCCGCACCGTCGAGCGCCACGACGGCTTGCTCGACATCACCCGCGGCACCGACCTGGTCAGCGTGTCGTGGTGCCATTTCAGCCGCCACGACAAGACCATGCTGATCGGCGGCAGCGACCGCCATCTCGAGGACGAAGGCAAGCTGCGCGTCACCTTGCACCACAACCTGTGGCAGGCGCTGCGTGAGCGCACGCCGCGGGTGCGCTTCGGCCAGGTTCATGTCTTCAACAACCTGTTCCTGGCCGACGATCCGGCGGCCTACGGCTATTCGATCGGCGTCGGCCTGCGCTCGCGCACCGTCAGCCAGAACAACGTCTGGCGCACCCATGAAGGCATCGCCAGCGCGCGCCTGGTGCGCTGGCTCGGCGGCCAGACGCTGCACGACAACGGCTCGCTGCACAACGGCCGCGCCATCGACTTGCTGCAATTGCTGCAGGCCGCGCAGCCCGGGCGCGAGCTGACGGCTGCGGTCGGCTGGCAGCCGCCGTCCAGTGTCATCGTCGACCCCAGTGCCAGTGTCGAAGCGCGGGTTCGCGCCGGTGCCGGCGCCCGGGGATCGGTCACAATGTAATCTGAAACACCTGCCCACGGAAATCGAAACGCATGGACGACGACAGCTACGACGCCAAGCAGCCCGAGTCCGTGGCCGCGGCACTCAAGGTCTTTGCCATCTTGCAGGCCTTGTCCGAACGCAACGAGACCGGCATCTCCGACCTCTCGGTGCGCCTGGCCATGCCCAAGGCCACGGTCTACCGCTTCCTGCAGACCATGAAGACCCTGGGCTATGTGCGCCAGGACGTCGACAGCGAGGGTTATGGCCTGACGATGAAGATGTTCGAGCTCGGCGCCAAGGCGCTGCAGTACCCGGACCTGATCGAGATGGCCAAGACGCCGATGCTGCGCCTGTCCGAGGCCACCGGCGAGACCGTGCACCTGGGGATGCTGATCGACAGCGAGATCATCTACGTCCACAAGGTCGACTCGCGCCACATGCTGGGCATGTATTCGCGCGTTGGCCGCCGCGCGCCGCTGCACTGCACGGCGATCGGCAAGGTCTTGATGGCCTGGGAGCCACCGGCCCGGCGCGACGCCATCCTGCGCGGCTGCGACTTCAAGCGCTTCCGCGAAAAGACCATCACCGCGCGCGCCGCCTACGACGACGAGTTGGTGCGCACGCTCGAGCAAGGCTTCGGCCAGGACCGCGAGGAGTTCGACGACCACATCCGCTGCGTCGCGATCCCCATCTTCGACCGCATGAACCAGGTCGTGGCCGGTCTCAGCGTCTCGTTCCCGACCTTCCGCTACGACCAGGCGCGCGAGCCTGAACTGGTGGCGATGCTGGTCCAGGCCAGCCGCCAGATCTCGGGCCAGCTCGGCTGCACCGACTTCCCACTCGACACCCGCGTCGCCGCGCTGGCGCGCTGAACCGGAGCCACGATGAGAGAGAACCGCCTGCGTACCTTGTGGAAGGCCGATCAGGCGGCCGTCAACGGCTGGCTGGCGGTGCCCAACAGCTTCAGCGCCGAAGTCATGGCCCACCAGGGCTGGGACACGCTGACCATCGACATGCAGCATGGCGTGATCGACTACGCCGCCATGGTGCACATGCTGCAGGCCATCAGCACGACGCCGACGGTGCCGGTGGTGCGTGTGCCCTGGCTTGAGCCCGGCATCTTGATGAAATCGCTCGACGCCGGCGCCTACGCCGTCATCTGTCCGATGATCAACACCCGCGAGGACGCCCAGCGCCTGGTGGCCTACACCAACTACGCACCGCGCGGCACCCGCAGCTTCGGCCCGGTGCGGGCGCTGCTCTACGGCGGCGCCGACTACCCGGCGCAGGCCAACGACACCGTGGTGCGCTTTGCGATGATCGAAACCGCGCAGGCACTCGACAACCTCGACGCCATCCTCTCGGTCGAAGGGCTGGACGCGGTCTACATCGGGCCTTCGGACTTGTCGCTGTCGCTCGGTTGCCGGCCGGTGTTCGATGACGTCGACCCGCCGGTGGCGCAGGCCATCGCCCACATCCTCGAGCGTGCCAACGCCCATGGCGTCAAGGCCGGCATCCACAACGGCGTGCCCGAAGTGGCGCTGGCCCGTGTCGCGCAAGGCTTTCGCTTCGTCACCGTGAGTTCCGACGCCCGCCTGATGGCGGCTGGCTCACAGCAAATCCTGGCGCGCATGCGGCCTGCCGCCTGAGCGCCAACCCCCGGAGAAGAGACTCATGAAGATCGGATTCATCGGCCTGGGCATCATGGGCGCGCCCATGGCCGGCCACCTGCGGGCCGCAGGCCACGACCTGTTCGTGCACACCCGCAGCCAGGTGCCGGCGGCGCTGACCGACGCTGGCGCGGTGCGCTGCGCCGACAGCCAGGCGGTGGCGGCGCAGGCCGACATCATCATCACCATGCTGCCCGACACCCCCGATGTCGCCGCCGTGCTGTTCGGCGACCACGGCGTCGCCGCCGGCCTCAGCGCCGGCAAGACGGTGGTCGACATGAGCAGCATCTCGCCGATCGAGACCAAGGCCTTCGCCCAGCGCATCAACGCCCTGGGTTGCGACTACGTCGACGCCCCGGTGTCCGGTGGCGAGGTCGGCGCCAAGGCCGCCAGCCTGACCATCATGGTCGGCGCCAGCGAGGCGGCTTTCGAGCGCGTGCGCCCGCTGTTCGAGCTGATGGGCAAGAACATCACCCTGGTCGGCGGCAACGGCGACGGCCAGACCACCAAGGTGGCCAACCAGATCATCGTCGCCCTCAACATCGCCGCCGTCAGCGAGGCCCTGGTGTTCGCCAGCAAGGCCGGCGCCGACCCCGCCAAGGTGCGCCAGGCGCTGATGGGCGGCTTTGCCGCCAGCCGCATCCTTGAGGTGCATGGCGAGCGCATGATCAAGCGCACCTTCAACCCCGGCTTTCGCATCTGCCTGCACCAGAAGGACCTTGGCCTGGCGCTGCAAGGCGCCAAGGCGCTCGGCGTCAGCCTGCCGCAGACCGCCGGTGTGGCGCAGTTGATGCAGGCTTGCGCCGCCCACGGCCTGGGCGAGCTCGACCATTCGGCGCTGGTGCAAGCGCTGGAGCTGATGGCCGACCACCGCGTCGCCTGACGCGGCGCCGATGAGTTCGGCCCTGCCGTCGCCGCAGCGCGACCCGCGCGCCTTTCTGCGCGCCTTGTACGACGCCGCCGTCGCCCGCGCCTTGCCC
>JAUYAJ010000419.1 GCA_030693565.1 Rubrivivax sp. | reverse complement strand
CGGCAGCGCGCAGCAGGCCGCCGAGGCGCTGGTGGCCGCCGCGCTGGCCGCGGGCAGCCGCGACAACGTGAGCGCCCTCGTCGTGCGCGTGCGCGGCCTGGCTGGCGCCCAGCTGCACGACATGCTGCGCCAGGCGCGCCAGCTGCCGGTGCCGCCGCGGCTCAAGATTGGCGACGTCATCGACGGCTATACGATCACCGCGCTCGTGCTCGACAACGGCGTGCACCGGCTGCTGCAGGCGCGCGACGCCGGCAGCCGCGAGCTGGTGGCCTTGAAGACGCTGTCGCTGGCGCGTGCCGGCGACCCCGAGGAGCGCGCGATGCTCGCCCACGAAGCCTGGCTCAGCGCGCGCGTCACCGAACGCCAGGGCCAGGGCTTCGTGCGCCTGCGCGAAACCCAGGGCGCCAGCGCCTTCTACTTCGTCTACGACTGGCATGGCGGGCAGACGCTGGCGCAGTGGCTGGGCCAGCAGCGCCGCTTTGCGGTGCACGAGGTCGTCGAAGCGGCGATCGCCATTGCGCAGGCGCTCGGCCGGCTGCACCGCCAGGGCGTGATCCACCGCGACATCCATCCCGGCAACCTGCACCTGGGTGACGACGGCCGCTGGCGCATCCTGGACCTCGGCGTTGCGCTGTCCGGGCTGACGCCGCGCGCCACGCGCAGCCTGCATGCCGGCACGCCGAGCTACATGAACCCCGAGCAGTGGAGCGAAGACCCGCAGCGCTCGGCCGCCGACGCCGGCAGCGACTTGTTCGCGCTCGGCGTCACGCTGTACCGCTGGCTCACAGGCCGCCTGCCTTATGGCGAGATCGAGCCTTACCAGCTGGCGCGCTACAAGCGCGACCCGCTGCCGCCGTCGCGCCACGCGCCGCAGGTGCCGGTGTGGCTCGACCACGTGGTCTGCAAAGCCGTCGCCATCGACCCCGCGCAGCGCTTCGAGACCGCCGAGGAACTGGTGCTGGCGCTCGAACGCGGTGCTTCGCGCGCGCTCGCTGCGCCGCCGGCCACGCCCTTGATGCGCCGCGACCCGCTGGTGCTGTGGCAAGTCGCTTTCGTGATCTCGGCGCTGTTCAACGCCATGCTCGTGGTCTGGCTGCTGTTCCTGCCGCGTTGACGCCGACCCCCTCATGCCGGCCGCCCGCGCCGCGGCCTGGCTGGCGCCGTCGAGTAGTCAACCGGTGACGGCGCGGTGGCCGCCGGACGCGCGCGGCCCCCTTTCTCGGCCCAGGTGCGCGTCCAGCGGATCTGCACGATGCGCAGCACCGCCAGCATCACCAGCGCCAGCGTGGCGAAGACAACGAAGCCCCACAGATAGCTGCCGGCGTATTGTTTGGACAAGCCCATCGCGTTGGGCAGAAATCCGCCGCCGAGCGCACCGACCTCGCCGATCATCGAGCCGGCCACCGCAGTGGCCATCGGCCAGCGCAGCGGCACGAGCTGGAACAGCGCGCCATTGCCGGCGCCCAGCGCGGCAAAACACAGCATGAAGAGCAGCGTCGTCAGCACCAGCGAGCCGCCGGCCAGGCCGCAGGCCATCAGCGTCACAGCCACCAGCAGCAGCACGCCCGACAGCGTGGAGACGCCGCCGACGCGGTCCGAGATGTAGCCGCCGAGCACGCGCACGGCCGAGCCCATCAGCGTGGCCAGCATCGTGAGCTGGCCGGCTTCGATCTTGGTGACCTTGAACTGGTCGTGGAAGTAGGTCGGCAGAAAGCTCGCCAGGCCGATGAAGCCGCCGAAGGTGACGACGTAGATCAGGCTGAAGGCCCAGCCGTCCTTCTCGAACAGGCAGGACACATGCTGTCGCAGCGTCTGCTTTTCGCGGTCGGGCGGCTCCTTCGCCGCGAACCACATCACGACCATCGGCAGCAGCATCGTGCACGCCGCCAGGCCGTAGACCGCCTGCCAGCCGAACTGCTGGGCCAGCGGCGGCGCGAACAGCACGGCCAGCACGGTGCCCGAGTTGCCGGCGCCGGCGATGCCCATCGCCAGGCCTTTGTAGCGCGGCGGGTACCAGCCGCTGCCCAGGCTCAGCGCGACGCCGAAGCTGGCACCGGCAATGCCCAACAGCACGCCCATCGCGAGCACGCTGTCGTAGCTGTCGACGAACAGAAAACCGCCCGCCAGGGCGATGACGACCAAGCCCATCTCGACCATCGCGGCGTTCTTGCGCCCGATGTATTGCGACAGCACGCCGAGCGGGAAGCGCATCAGCGCGCCGGCCAGGATCGGCACCGAGATCATGAAGCCCTTCTGCGCCGCATCGAGGCCGAAGCTCTCGCTGATGAAGGGCGCCATGGCGCCGTTCAGCACCCAGACCGCGAAGCAGAAGTCGAAGTACAGGAACGACGCCAGCAAGGTCGGCCAGTGGCCGGAGCGAAGGAATTGCGAGGTGCTGGACATGGCGTTGGTTTCCAGTGGAGCAAGGCGAATGAACGGCCGCGTCGCAGCGGCCCTGGTTTCGGGGTTGGCAGGAGTCGTCCGCACAGGGGCTGCGGCATGGTTCGGGCCGGCGCGTGGCTGAACGCGTGCACCGGGCGCCTGTTGCGGGCGCTGAACCGAAGCGGTGCATCGTCACACCGCATGCTGCACCTGCAGCAATTACCGTGCCTGCGATGCCGGCGTGCGCCCGACCCAGGTCTGGCAGCCTTCTAAACTCGGGGCCCGGCCTCGACAGGCCGCAGCGGTTGGGCAGCCTGGCGTGGTTTCGATCCTCTTCGTCGACCCTGTGAACGACCCGGCGCGGGCGCCGGCGGCGGTGGCGTCGCTGCTGGCCGCGCTGGACGGCCTGGGCTGCCCGCTGCTGGCACGCTGCGAAAGCCCACAACTGGTGCATCTGGCGGCGCGGCTGGCACCGCAAATGGTCGTTTGCGGCTGGCCGGTGCTAGGCGACGCGCTGTGCGGCCTGCTCGCCGACCTGGCGCCGACGACGGCGCTGCTGGTGGTCGGCGACGACGACGACGCGACCTTGCAGCGCGCGGTGCAGGCCGGCGTGCAAGGCTGGGTCA
>JAUYAJ010000404.1 GCA_030693565.1 Rubrivivax sp. | reverse complement strand
CGGCAGCGTCGAGGCCGAAGGCGCTGCCGCCGGTGAGCAGCACGGCGTGCACTTGTTCGACCAGGTTGTCCGGGCGCAGCAAGTCGGTCTCGCGCGTGCCGGGCGCGGCGCCGCGCACGTCGACGCCGCAGACCGCGCCCTGCGGGCACAGCACGACGCTGCAGCCGGTGGGCCGGCGCGGGTCGGTGAAGTGGCCGACGGCCAGGCCGGCGACGTCGGTCAGCGCGCCGGGGGCGAGTTCCACGGTTTCAAGCAAAAACGCCGGCCTGGTCCTGCATGCGCGCCGACACCTCGCCCAGGTGGTGCAAGGTGTCGCCGAAGCTCATCTCGAGCATCGTCAGGCGCTTGAAGTAGTGGCTGGCGATGTACTCGTCGGTGACGCCGATGCCGCCGTGCAGCTGGATGCATTGCTGGCCCAGGATGCGCATCGACTGGCCCAGCTGGACGCGTGCCTGCGAGACGGCGCGGCGCCGCTGCGGCGCCGCTTCACCGAGCTTGAGGCTGGCGAAGTAGCTCATCGAGCGCCCCAGTTCGAGCTGCATCTTGAGGTCGGCGACGCGGTGGCGCAGGGCCTGGAAGCTGGCGATGGTGACGCCGAACTGCTTGCGCGTGTTCATGTACTCGGTGGTGATGGCCAGCAGCTTGTCCATCAACCCGACCGCTTCGGCGCACTGGGCGGCGATGCCGATGTCCACCGCCTGCTCGAGCAGCGCATGACCTTCGGCGACGATCAGCGTGGCCGGCGTGGCCTGCAGCGTCAGCTCGGCGGCGCGCGCGCCGTCCTGGGTCGGGTAACCGCGCACGCTGGCGCCAGTGCGCTCGACGAGGAAGAGCGCAATGCCTTGCGGCGCGTCGTCGGCGCCGCCGGTGCGCGCCGGCACGATGAAGGCGTCGGCTTCGTCGCCGGCCGGCACCACGCTTTTTGCGCCGGTCAGCGTCCAGACCTCGCCGTCGCGCTCGGCGCGGGTCTCGACATGGTTCAGCCGGTAGCGCGCCGCGCGCTCCTGGTGGGCCAGCACGACCAGCGCTTCGCCGCTGGCCATCTTGGGCAGCCAAGCCGCCTGCACGTCGGCCGGGGCGGCGCTGAGCAGCGCCGGCGCCACCAGCGCACCATGGGCGAAAGGCGCGTTGACGAGGCCGCGGCCGAGCTCCTCGGCCACCACCATCGCTTCGATGGCGCCAAAGCCCATGCCGCCCTGGACCTCGGGCACGGCCAGCGCGGTCAGGCCGAGCTCGGCGAGTTCGCCGTAGACCGCGCGGCTGGCGCCGCCGGCCTTGGCCAGTGCATGGCGGCGTTCGAAGCCGAAACCTTTGTCGACCCAGCGCTGCACCGCGTCGCGCAGCGACACCTGGTCGTCGGTGAATTCGAAGTCCATCTCGATGTCCTTTGTTCTGTGCCGTTGGCGGCGCGCGTCAGGAGCCCAGCACGGTCTGCGCGACGATGTTGCGCTGGACCTCGTTGGAGCCGCCGTAGATCGTGGTCTTGCGCAGGTTGAAGAAGGTGCTGGCCAGCGGCGCGCAATGGGCGGCGCCGACATGTGGGCCCTGCCAGCCGGCCTCCATGGCCTCACTGACGAAGGCGGTGGCGAAGGGGCCGGCGGCCAGCATCATCAGTTCGCTGTAGCGCTGCTGGATCTCGCTGCCGCGGATCTTCAGCAGGCCGGCGACGTCCAGGCTTTGCTTGCCGCTTTTTTCGGCCGACAGCACGCGCAAGACCATCATCTCCAGCGCCACGATGTCGACCTCGAGCAAGGCGATCTGGTCGCGAAAGCGCCCGTCGTCCCACAGTCCGTCGGCCTTGGCGATGCGCTTGAGTCGTTCAAGTTCACGCTTGGCGCGGTTGACGTCGGCGATGTTGGTGCGCTCGTGGGCGAGCAAGTGCTTGGCGTAAGTCCAGCCCTTGTTCTCCTCGCCGATCAGGTTCTCGGCCGGCACCTCGACGTTGTCGAAGAAGACTTCGTTGACCTCGGGCTCGCCGTCGAGCAACACGATGGGGCGCACGCTGACGCCCGGGCTCTTCATGTCGATGAGCAGAAAGCTGATGCCGGTCTGCGGCTTGCCTTCCGTGCTGGTACGCACCAGGCAAAAAATCCACTCGCCGTACTGTCCCAGCGTGGTCCATGTTTTCTGGCCATTGACGATGTAGTTGTCGCCAACGCGTTCAGCTTTGCACTTCACCGACGCCAGGTCGGAGCCCGAGCCGGGTTCGCTATAGCCCTGGCTCCACCAGACCTCGCCGCTGGCGATGCCGGGCAGGAAGCGTTTTTGCTGTTCGGCATTGCCGAAAGCCATGATCACCGGCGCCACCATCACCGGGCCGAAAGGCACGACACGCGGCGCGCCGGCGAGCGCACATTCCTCTTCGAACAAGTGCTTTTGCACCGCATTCCAGCCCGGGCCGCCGAACTGTTTCGGCCAGCCCCAGCCCAGCCAGCCCTGTTTGCCCAGGATGCGCGCCCAGCGCTGCAGGTCGTCACGCGTCAGCCGCAGCGCGTTGTGCACCTTGTGGCTGATCTCCGGCGGCAGGTGGGTCGCGACCCATTGCCGGATCTCGTGGCGGAACGCGGTCTCTTCCGCGGTGAAGTTCAGGTCCATGTCCCAGTTCTCCAGGCTGCGCAGCATGCGCGCGGTTCGGTCAGCGGTTTTAGCACGGTCGTTCGTTTCCGCGCTGTCACCCGCGGGTCAGGCGCGTCAGGGGCGCAGCTCCAGCCGCATGACGTCGTTGTCGCGCCGCATTTGCAGGCGCGACAGAAAACTGTTGCCCAGCAGCACATGGGGCATCGCCGCGGGCACGATCACGGCCGCCACCTGGGCAAGCTCGACCTCGCCGACGCGCACCCGGGCGAGCATGATGCGGTGCACGGCCACCGCGCCGTTGGCGGTCTGGGTCATGCCTGGTTCACTCTGGCGCCAGTCGATGCCGAAACGTTCGGCGTCGGCCCGGCTCAGCGCGACCACGGTGGCGCCGGTGTCGACCATGAAGCGCGC
>JAUYAJ010000393.1 GCA_030693565.1 Rubrivivax sp. | reverse complement strand
CGCGCTCGATGAAAGCGGTCACCTGGGCGTTGGTGGCCGCCGAACAACTGCCCGAAACGATGGCGCGTGTGCCCCGCGCGGGCGGCAATTGCGCCGCCTGGGCGTCGGGCTGCAGCCCGTGCAAAGCCGGGATGCCGATCGCCAGCCCGGAGCCGGCCACCACCAGCGGCAGCGCCACCGAGGCTTCGGCCAAGCGGCGCAAGTCGTCGTCGGCGATGGCGTCGACGATGGCCAGCGCCACGCCTTGCGCGCGCAGCGCCGCCATGCGCGCAGCGATGACACCGGCGCCGGCCGCCACCGTGCGCTGGTCGATCAGGCCGACGCGCTGTTGGCGCAACTGGGCTTGCAGCACACGCACCAGGTTGGCGTCGATCATCGGCGTCAGCGGGTGCTGGCGCATCGGGCTGTCCGACAGCAGCTGGTCACCGACGAAGAGATGGCCTTTGAACACCGTGCGCCCGGCTTCGGGAAAAGCCGGCGTGACCGGCACGAAGTCGGCCTGCAGCAGGCCCATCAAGGCCTCGGCCACCGGGCCGATGTTGCCCTCGGCCGTGGAGTCGAAGGTCGAGCAGACCTTGAAGTAGATCTGCGCCGGCGCGTCCTGGCGCAACCAGCGCGCCGCCGCCAGCGCCTCAAACACCGCCTGCGCCACCGGCGCGGTGCGCGACTTCAGCGCCACGACCACGGCGTCGGCGTCGGGCAATGCGCCGCCCGGCACGCCGATCACCTGCACCGTGCGCATGCCGGCGCGCACCAGGTTGTTGGCCAGGTCGGTGGCGCCGGTGAAGTCGTCGGCGATGCAGCCCAGCTTCAGGCTCATGGCGCTTTGCCTTTGGGCAGCTCGATGCCGGGGAAGATCTTGATCACCGCGCTGTCGTCTTCCTTGGCGTGGCCGGCGCTCGAGGCCTGCATGAACATCTGGTGCGCGGTGGCCGACAGCGGCAGCGGAAACTTGCTGGCGCGCGCCAGGTCGAGCACCAAGCCGAGGTCTTTGACGAAGATGTCCACCGCCGACAGCGGCGTGTAGTCGCCGGCCAGCACATGGGCCATGCGGTTCTCGAACATCCAGCTGTTGCCGGCGCTGTGGGTGATGACCTCGTACAGCGCCGCGGCGTCGACACCTTCGCGCAAGCCCAGGGCCATCGCCTCGGCGGCGGCGGCGATGTGCACGCCGGCCAGCAGCTGGTTGATGACCTTGACCTTGCTGCCGGCGCCGGCGCGTTCGCCGAGCTTGTAGACGTTGGCCGCCATGGCGTCCAGCGCCGGCTGGCATTTGGCGTAGGCGGCGGCGCTGCCGGCAGTCATCATCGTCATCTGGCCGCTGGCCGCCTTGGCAGCGCCGCCGGAGATCGGCGCGTCCAGGTAGAGCAGGCCCAGCGCCTGCAGCTTTTCCTCCAGCGCCGCCGACCAGTGCGGGTCGACGGTGGAGCACATCACGAACACGCTGCCCGGGCGCATCGCCTGCGCCACCGCGCCGCGGCCGAACAGCAAGTCCTCGGTCTGCGCGGCGTTGACGACGACGCTGACGACGACGTCGCTGGCCGCCGCCAGTTCGGCCGCGCTGGCGCAGGCCTGGCCGCCGTCGCGCGCGAAATCGGCAGCGACTTGTGGCCGCAGGTCGAAGACCCGCGGCGCCATGCCGGCGCGGCGCAGCGAGCCGGCCATGCCCAGGCCCATGGCGCCCAGGCCGATCAAGCCAACTTGGCTGGGAGGCGGATTCATTGCGCAAGCTCCTTCGGGTGAACACTGGAGAGCGAGTGTGCCGCAAGCCGCCGCTCGGGGTGCGGGGTCAGGGCAGCGCCTGGCCGGCCGCGATCAGCCCTTGTGCAATTCCCGCGCCAGCGCGTCGATGAGTGTCGGCAAATCCTTGACCACGGTGTCGTGAACGATCGCATCGTCGACGCCGTCGTAGCCGTGGATCAGGCGGTTGCGCAATGCGACGGCCAGCGCCGTTTCAGGCATGGAGCGACGCAATTCCGGCCGTTCTTCGAGCGCACGACGACAGGCCTCGCCCAGGATCTCCAGCTGCCGCTCCACCGCCGAGCGCGTCAAGCCGCTGGCGCCATAGGCCTGCAGCGTTGCCCCGCCCAGATACTCCACGGCGCGGCGCGCTGCGGTCAAAGCGTCATGCAGGTGCTTGTGCAGCCGGTCGGACATAGAAGTCGCGGCGCGACGCATCGACGGCGCGGCGGAAATAGGGGTTCTCGATCGGCCGATCGGTCATCACGTCGACGCGCCGGCCCAGCAACTGTTCCAAGGCTTCGCAGAACGCGACATAGCGGCGCGCCAGCGACTGCGATGCGTCGGGCTCGAAGCGCGCGATGAAGTCGAAGTCACTGCGCGCGGGGTCGAAGCCGCCGTCTGCCGCCGAGCCGAACACCTCAAGACGCGAAACGCCATAGGTTTCGCACAGCGCAGCCACGGCGCCATGCTGGCTGCGCAGTCCAGGGGCGAGGCCGTCATTCATGCGGGCATTATCGGCCGGCCTGCAGTGCCGCGGCGTGACCGGCCCGCTCCAGGTTCAAGGCCAGCAGGCGCCGCAAGACTTCTTCATCGGCCAGCGCCGGCGCCGCATCGGCCCAGCCGTAAGCCGCCGCCACCGCGGCGTCCAGCGCCGCGTGGGCCTGGGCCAGCCAGGCCGGGCGCTGGTTGTACAGCTTGGTGAGCGTGCGCTGGGCGAGTTCGGCTTCGAAGCCCGCCTTGGCGACGATGCGGTCGGGGTAAGGCGACACCGCCAGGCCCAGCGGCACCACTTCGGGGCTGCGCTCGGTCCACTCGGGCGGGTTGAGCCAGGCGTCACGCAGCGTCACCAGGCGCTGCGCGGCGCGGGCGATGGGCTCGGCGCGGGCGCGCGCCTCGGGGTTCAGCCCGGCCGGGATCACGGCGCCGCCGTCGATGGTTTCGATGCGCTGGTGCGCCGTGTCGGCCGGCGTCAGGCCGGCCGGAAAGGGGAAGGTTTCGAAGCAGGTGGTGGGGGTGTAGCGGGGCCGGTCTTCCAGCGAGCTGCCCAGGCGCAGCGACCAGAGTTCGTGGAAGCGGCTGTGCAGGATGCCGAAGGTGGTGTCGTCGGCGCGGGCGGTGACGATGAGGGCATGGTCCGGCAACACGGTTCGATCCAACCAAGCGAAAAGCCGGTGCTTGGCGACGATCGGCGTGGCGATGTACCTGGGAAGCGGTGCGATGCGGCTTCGCATCTTCGGCGTCGGCTCCGCGAACAACCACCAGCGCTCGCGATAAGACTTGCGGTTACTCAGCGCCCGCGTTGGCTTGACCACCCGCTGGACGTGCTCGAAGGGTGCGGCGAAGTACGACGCATCAAGTTCACTGCGATCAACGCCGAAATCGATCACCCATGTCTCAGACCAACGCCGGGCGAGGTCCATGCCATTCGCCGAGCGGCGCAACACATCAGCGCTCGACCGTCCATGTGGGTTCGGCTCGGCCAGCCACATCGCCGCCTGCTGGCGCGGAACGTCGAACTTGCCGGCCTTGACGCAACCCATGAAGGCAGCATCCTTGCCTTCAAACAGCTTGGACGCGCTTGCGACATCCACGCCAGCTGTCAAGTCGGCATTGACCAATGCCACAGGCTCGCCGCCAAGATAGCGCGCATCTGCCAGCCCTTTTGAGCCAAAGGCGACCAGCGAGACTCGAACCGCGGCGCCGTCATTGACCCACGCAAGGTCAGCCCATGCGTCGTAAATTTCTCCAGTCTCGGAAATTCGATCGAGCACCTCGCGATTCGCGCCGCCGCGTATCGAGTTTGTCGCCACCAGTCCAGCACGCTGCAGCCGACCGGCTTCGATTTGCGCGCGCGCTTTCTCGAACCAGTAGCACACCAGATCCGCAAAGCCTGGCACGCGTCCGGCGTAGGCTGCTCTCAGCCGCTCGGAGTACTCCACTCCCAATTCACCCCATTGCTTCTTGGTGCCGAGGAACGGCGGATTGCCCACCACCGCATCGGCCCGCGGCCAGATCGCCTCGCGCCCGTCAGGCCCGAGCACCGCGTCGCGGCACTCGATGTGGTCCAGCGCTTCGAGCACCGGGTGCGTCTTGAAGCCGTAGCCGCGCTGGATGCGCCATTGCAGCTCGCCGATCCACACCGTCACGCGCGCCAGCTCGGCGGCGTATTCGTTGAGCTCGATGCCCAGCACGTTGTGCGGGCCGGTGACGTCGTACTGGCGCTCCAGGCCCAGCGCCTCGGCCTCCAGGTTCACCTGGTGTTCGATGTCCTTCAGGCATTTGAGCGCCAGGTAGAGGAAGTTGCCGCTGCCGCAGGCGGGGTCGAGCACGCGGTAGCCCTTCAGCCGCTCGAGAAAACCGACGAAAGCCGCCTGCGCGTCGCGCCAGCCTTTGTCGCCATGCTTCTTGCTCTTGGCCAGCGCGGCCTGAAGCCGCTGCCGGTGCTGCTGCCATTCGGCCAGCAAGGGCCGCTGCACCACCGGCTCGACCAGGCGCGCGATGGTGGCCGGGTCGGTGTAATGCGCGCCGAGCTGGCTGCGCTTGCCGGGGTCCAGGCCGCGCTCGAACAAGGTGCCGAAGATGCTGGGATCGATGGCACTCCAGTTCAGGCCGCTGGCGGCCTGCAAAGCGGCCACGTCGGCGTCGGCCAGCGCCGGCACCTCGATGGCGGCGAACAGGCCGCCGTTGAACCAGGGCAGGTCGTCGACGCCGAACAAGCCGCCGGCGCGCATGGTTTCGAACAGGCTTTGCAGCTGGGTGCGCAGCCGCACCGGCGTCACCTGCGCGCCCATCAGGCGCTCGAACAGCCGCGCCGGCAGCAAGCCCACGTCTTCGGCGAAGAAGCAGAACAGGCATTGGGTGAGGAAGTGGCTGACCGTGGCCGCCGGCACGCCGGCGGCGCGCAAGCGCTCGGCGGCACCGGCAAAGGTGCGCGCGGCGGCTTCGGTGATGTCGCGGTTGCTGCGCTGCGGTTTGAAGCTGTCGGGCGCCTGCCACAGGGCGCGCAGGCGCTGCTGCACGGCCAGGTCGGCGATGTCGGCCAGCGCGAAGCGGTGGCATTCGCTGGGCGTGCCGGTGAAATGCGTGTGCACCTCGATGCGCAGGCGGTCGCTGACCACCAGCAGCGGCGGGCTCTCCAGCGGCAGCGCGTACTGCATCA
>JAUYAJ010000382.1 GCA_030693565.1 Rubrivivax sp. | reverse complement strand
CGCGGGCGAGCGCCACGGCGTCGTCGGCAGTGGCGCGCCCGTGCGGCTGCTGATCGTTGGCGACTCATCGGCCGCCGGCGTCGGCGTCGTCGAGCAGCGCAACGCGCTGGCGTCGCAGCTGGCGGCGCGGCTGGCCGATGCCTGCCAGGCGCAGATCGAATGGCGGCTGGTCGCCGAGTCGGGCCTGACGACGGCGCAGGCGCTGCGGCTGTTGCAACGCCAGGCGCATTGGGCGGCTGATCTGGCGGTGATCGTCACCGGGGTCAACGACGTCGTCGACCAGGTGCCATCGCACCACGCGGTGGCGGCGCGCAATGGGCTGGCCAATGCGCTGCGCAACGGCTACGGCGTGCGCCATGTCTGTTTCGCGCCGCTGCCGCCGATCCACCACTTTCCCGGCCTGCCGCAGCCGCTGCGCTGGGTTGCCGGCGCCGATGCGCGGCGCCACAACGCGGCGCTGAAACGTTGGGTGGCCACGCGCACCGACGTCTCGCTGGTCGACATGGAAATGCCGCTGAACCGCGGCGTGATGGCGGTCGACGGCTTCCACCCCGGCGAGCCGGTCTACCGCTATTGCGCCGGCAGCATCGCCCACCACCTGGCCAGCGAGGTCTGGCCCCAATTCCGCAGCGAGGTGACCCGATGACACGCAGCCTGCAAGGCAAGACCTTGTTCATCACCGGCGCCAGCCGCGGCATCGGGCTGGCGATCGCGCTGCGTGCGGCGCGCGACGGCGCCAACATCGTGCTGGTGGCCAAGACCATCGATCCCAACCCCAAGCTGCCGGGCACCTTGCACAGCGCAGCAGAGCAGGTGGTGGCCGCCGGCGGCCAGGCGCTGGTGGTGCCAACCGACATCCGCGACGAGAACGCCGTTGCCGCCGCCGTCCGCGCCGCGCTCGAGCGCTTCGGCGGCATCGACATCCTGGTCAACAACGCCAGCGCGATCCAGCTCACGCCGACCGCGGCAACGCCGATGAAGCGCTTCGACCTGATGTTCGACGTCAACGTGCGCGGCACCTATTGCTGCACCCAGGCTTGTCTGCCGGCGCTGATCGAGAGCGCGCTGGCCGGACGCAACCCGCATGTGCTGAACATGAGCCCGCCGCTGAGCATGCGCGAGCATTGGTTCCGGCCCCATGTGGCCTATACGATGGCCAAGTACGGCATGAGCGAGTGCACGCTCGGCCACGCTGGCGAATTCCGCCCCCATGGCATTGCGGTGAACAGCCTGTGGCCGCGCACCGCGATCGCCACCGCGGCGCTGCAGATGATCCCGGGCGTGGACCTGAACAAGTGCCGCCAGCCCGAGATCCTGGCCGACGCCGCCTGGTGGATCCTGACCAGCCCGTCCAAGTCGACCACCGGGCAGTTCTTCATCGACGACGAACTGCTCGCCAGCCACGGCGTGCACGACCTCGACCGCTATGCGGTGCTGCCGGGCACGACCGACTTCATCCCCGACTTCTTCGTCGACTGAGTCTTCAGCCCGCGGCCAGCGGCCGCGGCTTGCCGGCGCCGTCGATCGCGACATAGGTCAGGTTGGCCTCGGTGACCTTGACCACTTGCAAGTCGGCCGGGTTGCGCTCGGCGTGGACTTCGACGTGCACGGTGATCGACGTCGTGCCAACGCGGGTGACGCGGGCGTAGAAGCTCAGCAAGTCGCCCACCGACACCGGCTGCTTGAAGATGAATTCATTGACCGCCACGGTGGCGATGCGGCCCTTGGCAATGCGCGACGGCAGCACGGCGCCGGCGAGGTCGACCTGGGCCATGATCCAGCCACCGAAGATGTCGCCGTTGGCGTTGCTGTCGGCCGGCAGCGGCATCACCCGCATGACGAGCACGGCGTCGTCGGGCAGACTCGCGGGCCGCGCCAGCGTCAGCGGCGCGCGACTTGATACTGTGCTCATCGGTCCCACCTCTCACTGCTTGCGTTTTCCCCATTCTCCATGATGCGATCCAGCGCCCACCCGCCGCTTGCCGCCGACACGCCGGCCGGCGCGCAGCGCTCAGACTGGCTCACCTTGAGCCGCTTGCTGCCTTATTTGTGGCGCTACCGCTGGCGCGTCGGCATCGCGCTGGGCTTCATGGTGGTGGCCAAAGGCGCCAACGTCGCCGTGCCGGTGCTGCTGAAGAACCTGGTCGACTCGTTGTCGATCAAACCGGGCGACGCGGCGGCGCTGTTCGTGGTGCCGGTCGGCCTGCTGCTGGCCTATGGCGCGCTGCGGCTGTCGACGACGGTGTTCACCGAGCTGCGTGAACTGGTGTTCGCCAAGGCCACCGAAGGCACGGCGCGCAGCATCTCGCTCGAGGTCTTTCGCCACCTGCACGCGCTGAGCCTGCGCTTTCACCTCGAGCGCCAGACCGGCGGCATGACGCGCGACATCGAGCGCGGCACGCGCGCCGTGCGCTCGCTGATCTCGTACACCATCTACAGCATCGGGCCGACGCTGATCGAGGTGGCGATGGTGCTGACGGTGCTGGGGCTCAAGTTCGACGCCGGCTTTGTCTGGATCACGCTCGGCGCGCTCGTCGTCTACGCGCTGTTTACGATCAGCATCACCGAATGGCGAACCAAGTTCCGGCGCCAGATGAACGAGCTCGACGCCGCCGCACACACACGCGCCATCGATTCGCTGCTGAACTACGAGACCGTCAAGTACTTCAACAACGAAGACTTCGAGGCCCGTCGCTACGACGAAAACCTGGAGCGGCTGCGCCGCGCTTCGCTGATGAGCCAGCGCACGATGTCGCTGCTCAACAGCGGGCAGCAACTCATCATCGCCAGCGCGCTGGTGGCCATCCTGTGGCGCGCCACCGACGGCGTGGTCGCCGGCCGGCTGACGCTGGGCGACCTGGTGATGGTCAACGCCTTCATGATCCAGCTCTACATCCCGCTCAACTTCCTGGGCACGCTGTACCGCGAGATCAAACAAAGTCTGACCGACCTGGACAAGATGTTCACGCTGCTCGAGCGTGAACGCGAAGTCGCCGACGCCGCCGGCGCGCCAGCGCTGCAAGTGACTGCCGGCGCGGTGCGTTTCGAGGGCGTGTCCTTTGCCTACGACCCGGCGCGGACCATCTTGCACGACCTCAGCCTGGAGATCCCGCCCGGCAAGACGGTGGCGGTGGTTGGGCCTTCGGGGGCCGGCAAGTCGACGCTGGCACGGCTGCTCTACCGCTTCTACGACGTTGGCAGCGGGCGCATCACCATCGACGGCCAGGACATCCGCAGCGTTACCCAGGCCAGCGTGCGCCAGGCCATCGGCATCGTGCCGCAGGACACTGTGCTGTTCAACGACACCGTCGAATACAACATCGGCTACGGCCGCACCGGCGCCAGCCGTGCCGAGATCGAGGCCGCGGCGCGCTCGGCCCACATCCACGACTTCATCACGAGCACGCCCAAGGGCTACGGCACGATGGTTGGCGAACGGGGGCTCAAGCTGTCGGGTGGCGAGAAGCAGCGTGTGGCGATTGCGCGCACGCTGCTGAAGAACCCCCCGCTGCTGATCTTCGACGAAGCCACCTCGGCACTGGATTCGGCCAACGAGCGCGCCATCCAGGCCGAACTCAAGAGCGCGGCCCAGGGCAAGACCACGCTGGTGGTGGCGCACCGGCTCAGCACCGTGGTCGACGCCCACCAGATCATCGTGCTCGAAGCGGGCCGCGCGGTGGAGCGCGGTACCCACGGCGAACTGCTGGCCGCCGGCGGCGTTTACGCCCGCATGTGGCGGCTGCAGCAAAGCAGCGCTGACGGTGCCACGGAAAAGCCCCCCGGGGACGCCGGGGGGTGAGTGGGCTGAGAGCGGGGCCTGCGCTCAGCCGGCGTACTGGATGGCGGCGATGACGCCGCCCTGGGCGTGGGCGAGCACGGCGAAGCGGCCCACGGTGGGGATCTCGGTCACCGGGGTGACGACGCGGCCGCCGGCCGCCTTCGCGGTGGCGACGGTGGCTTCGATGTCGGCCACGGTGACGTAGTCCAGCCAGCTGCTTTTGCCGTCGGTGGACGGCGTGATGCCGCCGATCGAGCTGTCGCCAACCTTGATGGCGGTGTAGGCTCCGCCGGGCATGGGCATCGTCTCCATCGTCCAGCCGAACACCTTGGCGTAGTACGCCTTGGCGGCCTCGACATCGGGTGTGCTCAGCTGGCCCCAGCTGACAGCGCCGGGGGTCTTGAAGGGGTCCATGGAAAGTCCTTTGCTGGGTTGAGTGGACCGATGGGTCCAGTGCTCGAACTCTAAAATGAACCGATCGGTCCAGTCAAGTCTAGAATGCAGCCATGGAAACCCCGACCGACACCCGCGGCCGTTTGCTGAGCACGGCGATGGACTTGTTCTACGAGCGCGGCTACGCCGCCGTCGGCGTGCAGGACATCTGTGCCGGCGCCAAGGTGTCCAAGAGCAGCTTCTATCATTTCTACCCCTCGAAAGAAGAGCTGGCGCTGGCGGTGATCGAGCTGCGCTGGCAAGGCTTCCAGCAACTGCTGGCGCCGCTGCAGCAGGCGCCGATGCCGGCGCTGAACAAGGTGCGCGCCGTGTTCGACGGCCTGGTCGCCAGCTCGCGCAGCAGCCATGCCGAGCGTGGCGCCGTCTTCGGCTGTCCGTTCGGCAGTCTGGGCAGCGAGTTGTCGACCTCGGCCCACCCGGTGCGCGAACGTGTGGCCGAAGTCTTCGACCGCACGGCAGCGATGTTCAAGGCCTGGCTGGCGCAGGCGCGCGACGAAGCCAGCCTGGCAGCGGCCTTCGACGTCGACGCCGCAGCGCACGACCTCGTTGCCGCGATGCAGGCGATGAGCGTGATCGGCCGCGTCTACAACTCGCCCGAGCGCATGCGCGAGACCGGGGCGCGATTGGTCGAGCGCATCCTGACGGCTTGAGGCCGCGCCACGGCGGCTGGCTACACTGCCGGCGGTGGAAACCAAGTGGCTTGAAGACTTCGTCAGCCTGGCCGAGACGCGCAGCTTCTCGCGCTCGGCGCAGCTGCGCCACGTCACGCAGCCGGCGTTTTCGCGCCGCATCCAGGCGCTCGAAGCCTGGACCGGCATCGACCTGGTCGACCGCAGCGTCTACCCGACCCGGTTGACGCCGGCCGGCGAGACCTTGCACGCTCAGGCGCTGGAGATCCTGGGCGCGCTGCAGGCGGCGCGCAACCTGATGCGCAGCCAGCAGGCGGCCGGCCAGGACATGGTGGAGTTCGCGGTGCCGCACACCTTGGCCTTCACCTTCTTCCCGCATTGGCTGATCGATTTGCGCCTGCGCTTGCCGACGCTCAAGAGCCGGTTGACCGCGCTCAACGTGCACGACGCCGTGTTGCGGCTCAACGAAGGCGGCTGCGACCTGCTGATCGCCTACCACCACCCGTCCCAGCCCTTGCAGCTCAACCCCGACCGCTTCGAGATGCTCAGCCTGGGCAGCGAGACGCTGGCCGCCTTCGCCAAGCCCGATGCCAACGGCGCCGCGCTGTTCCGTCTGCCCGCACTCGGCGCTGGCCGTCAGCCGCTGCTCGCCTACGGCGCGGGCGCCTACCTGGCGCGGCTGGTCGAGGTGATTCTGAAACAAGCCCCGGCGCCGGCCTTGCTGGAGCCGATCTACGAGACCGACATGGCCGAAGGCCTGAAGGCGATGGCGCTCGAAGGCCATGGCCTGGCTTTTCTGCCGGCCAGCTCGGTGCGCCAGGAACTCAAGAGCCAGCGGCTGGTGGCGGCGGCCCCGCCGGGCAGCTACGAGCTGACGATGGAAGTGCGCATCTACCGCGAGCGGCCTGAAGTGGCGCGCCACGCCAAGCCGGCGGCGCTGGCCTTGTGGGAGTCGCTGTGCGCGGCTTGATCCAGGGCCAGCTGCCCGTCTTGCGTGCACGGCCGCGGGCAGGCATGCTGACGCGCGCTGGCGACAAAGGGAGAGACACATGAAGCTGCTCAGCTGCATCGGCATGCTGCTGCTGGCCACCGCCGCCCAGGCCAATACGCTGGCCAAGATGGCTGAGACGGCCAGTGTCACCCTGGGTGTCCGCGAGGCCTCTGGTGCCTTGTCGTACATGATCGGCGACGGCCGCTACGGCGGCTTTCACGTTGAACTGTGCCAGCGTGTGCTGGCCGACATCCAGAAGGCCAGGGGCTGGCCGAAGCTGGAAATCAAGTACCAGCCGCTGACGTCGCAGAACCGCTTCACCTTGCTGCGCAACGGCGCCGTCGACATCGACTGCGGCTCGACGACGCACAACAAGGCGCGCGAGAAGGAAGCGGCGTTTGCGTTGACCACCTATGTCGAAGAGGTGCGGATGGCGGTGCGCGCCGACTCCGGCATCCAGTCGATCGCCCAGCTGGCGGGGCGCAAGGTCGTCACCACCGTCGGCACGACCTCGGTGCAGTTGATGCGCCGCCACGAGCGCGCTGCCGGCGTCGGCTTCAAGGAAGTGTTCGGCAAAGACCACGCCGAAAGCTTCGAGCTGCTGGAGTCAGGCCGCGCCGCCGCTTTCGTGATGGACGTGCAGGTGCTGGCCGGGCTGATCACCAAGACGGCCAACCCGGCGGCTTTTCGCATCGTCGGCGAGGTGCTGGCGGTGGCGCCGATCGCCATCATGTTCCGGCGCGACGATGCGCCGTTCAAGCAGGCGGTCGACGACAGCCTGCGCGAGATGATGAAGTCGGGCGAAGTGGCGCGCATCTACGACAAATGGTTTGTGCAGCCGATCCCGCCGGCGGGCACGCGCATGGGCTTGCCGGCCAGCGCGGCAACCAAGGCCGCCTGGGCCCAGCCCAATGACAAGGCGGCGGATTGATGTCTTCGCGAAGCGCCCCGTGATCGAGATCCGCAAAGTCAGCAAGTGGTACGGCAGCTTTCAGGTGCTGACCGACTGCAGCACCAGCATCCGCAAAGGTGAGGTCGTCGTCGTCTGCGGGCCCTCGGGCTCGGGCAAGAGCACCTTGATCAAGGCCGTCAACGCGCTCGAACCGATCCAGCAAGGCGATGTCGTCGTCGACGGTCAGAGCATCGTCGACCCGCGCACCGACCTGCCGCGGCTGCGCGCCCGGGTCGGCATGGTGTTCCAGCACTTCGAGCTTTTCCCCCACCTGGACGTGATGCAGAACCTGACGCTGGCGCAGGTGCGCGTGCTCGGCCGCAGCGCCGCCGAGGCGGCGGCGCGCGGGCTGCAGATGCTCGAGCGCGTCGGCCTGGCCGAGCACAAGGACAAGTACCCGGGCCAGCTCTCGGGCGGCCAGCAGCAGCGGGTGGCGATCGCGCGCGCGCTGTGCATGGACCCGGTGGTGATGCTGTTTGACGAACCGACCTCGGCGCTGGACCCGGAGATGGTCGGCGAAGTGCTGGAGGTGATGGTCAAGCTGGCGCAAGAGGGCATGACGATGATGGTCGTCACCCACGAGATGGGCTTTGCGCGCAAGGTCAGCCACCGCGTCATCTTCATGGACGGCGGGCGCATCGTCGAGGACTGCTCGAAGGAAGACTTCTTCGAGCACCCCGAGGCCAGGGTGCCCAGGGCGCGCGAATTCCTGTCGAAGATCCTCGACCACTGACGCGTGGATGTGACAATCTGCGCATGAGCGACACGCTGACCATCACCCGGCCTGACGACTGGCACCTGCATCTGCGCGACGGCGCGCCGATGGCGGCGGTGCTGCCTTACACGGCGCGCCAGTTCGGCCGCGCCATCGTGATGCCCAACCTGCGACCGCCGGTGACCACGGCGGCGCTGGCCGTGGCCTACCGCCAGCGCATCCTGGCGGCCTTGCCGACCGGCGCGGACTTCGAGCCGCTGATGACGCTGTACCTGACCGACCTGACGCCGCCGGACGAGATCCGCCGCGCCAAGGCCGCTGGCGTGGTCGCGCTCAAGCTCTACCCCGCGGGGGCGACGACGAACAGCGACGCCGGTGTCACCGACATCCGAAAGACCTACGCGACGCTGGAGACGATGCAGCGCGAAGGCCTGCTGCTGCTGGTGCATGGCGAGGTCACCGACGCCGAGATCGACCTCTTCGACCGCGAAGCGGTGTTCATCGACCGCGTGATGCAGCCGTTGCGACGCGACTTTCCCGAGCTGAAGGTCGTCTTCGAGCACATCACGACGCTGGAAGCGGCGCAGTACGTGGCCAGCGCCGACGCCCACACCGCCGCCACCATCACCGCCCACCACCTGCTGTACAACCGCAACGCCATCTTCATGGGTGGCCTGCGGCCGCATTACTACTGCCTGCCGGTGCTCAAGCGCGAAACCCACCGCCAGGCGCTGGTGGCGGCGGCGGTGTCGGGCAACGCCAAGTTTTTCCTCGGCACCGACAGCGCACCGCACGCGGCGGCGCTGAAGGAGCAGTCGGTCTGTGGCGCCGGCTGCTTCACTGCGCCAGCGGCGCTGGAGCTCTACGCCGAGGCCTTCGAAGCCGCCGGCGCGCTCGACCGCCTGGAGGCCTTTGCCAGCTTCCACGGCCCCGACTTCTACGGCTTGCCGCGCCATCGCAGCAAGCTGACGCTCAAGCGCGAGCCCTGGACACTGCCCGAGACCTTGCCCTTCGGCGACGCCTTGATCAAGCCGCTGCGCGCTGGTGAAACCTTGAACTGGAGAATGGTGTGACGCAAAACCGGGTGATGCTGCTGATCGACGCCGACAACGTGTCCGTCGACGTCATCGAGCAGGCTGTCGCGCTGCTGCTGGCCGAACATGGCGCGCTGCACGTGCGCCGGGCTTACTGCACCGCCGAGAGCGCGCTCAAGCACCAGTCGGTTTTCAAGCGGCTGTCGATCCGGCCCATGGTCAACCTGTCAGCCGGCAAGAATTCGACCGACATCGCGCTGGCCGTCGACGCGCTCGACCTGGTGCTGGCGGAGCGGCCCGACGAGGTCGTGATCGCGTCGTCGGACTCCGACTTCGCGCCGCTGGTCAGCCGCCTGCGCGAGAAGGGTTGCCGCGTCAGTGGCATCGGCCAGCAAGGCAAGACCGGCGACGAGACCCAGGCCGCCTACGACGCCTTCACCGTGCTGGCGCACCGCGCCAAGCCGGCCGCGCGCAGCGTGCCGGTCAAGGCGCCGGCCGCCAAGAGCGCCGACCGGGAGTCCTCCCCCGATGATCTTCCCGAGACAGGTGAGATCGGGGATGAGGCCGGTCAGGTTCTGCCAGCCGC
>JAUYAJ010000499.1 GCA_030693565.1 Rubrivivax sp. | reverse complement strand
CGCGCACCAGCGCCGCCCCGAACCGCTGGACCGCCGCCGGCGCCAGCTTGCCGGCCGGCGAAGCCGCACTGCAAGCTGCGCCGCCGCCGGTTGCCGCCAAGCCGGCCGCGCCGGCCACCGTGTTCCAGTTCCCGGTGGCCGCCAGCACCGGCCGCGCCGCCTATGTGGTCGGCACCTTCGACACCAAGGCGCGCGAGCTGTTCTACCTGCGCCAATGCCTGGACAAGCTGGGCCTGCGCGTGGTCACCGTCGACCTCTCGACCTCGGGTTCGCCGTCACCGGCCAGCGTGCACCCGCGCGAAGTGGCACGCCACCACCCGCAAGGCGAATCGGCGGTCTTCACCCAGGACCGCGGCAGCGCCGTCGCCGGCATGGCGCTGGCATTCGAACATTTCGTGCGCACGCGCAGCGACCTGGGCGGGTTGATCTCGGCCGGCGGCTCGGGCGGCACCTCGCTGGCCACGGCCGGCATGCGGGCATTGCCGGTCGGCGTGCCCAAGCTGATGGTCTCGACCATGGCCTCGGGCGACACCCGCCCTTATGTAGGCCCGAGCGACATCTGCATGATGTATTCGGTGACCGACGTGCAAGGCATCCACCGCATCAGCGAGCAGGTGCTGGGCAACGCTGCCCATGCGCTGGCCGGCATGATCAGCCACCCGGTGGCGGTCAGCAGCAGCCACAAGCCGGCGCTCGGGCTGACGATGTTCGGCGTCACCACCGCCTGCGTGCAGGCGGTCACCAAACGCCTGGAGGGCGACTTCGAGTGCCTGGTGTTCCACGCCACCGGCGTCGGCGGGCAGTCGATGGAAAAGCTGGTCGACTCAGGTCTGCTGGCCGGCGTCATCGACATCTCGACCACCGAAGTCGCCGACGAGATCGTCGGCGGCGTGCTCTCGGCCGGGCCGAACCGGATGGACGCCTTCGCCCGCCACGCTCTGCCTTATGTGGGCAGCTGCGGCGCGCTCGACATGGTGAACTTCGGCCCCTGGGACAGCGTGCCCGAGCGCTTGCGCGGCCGCCGGCTGTACCGCCACAACCCGAACATCACCTTGATGCGCACGACGGTGGACGAATGCCGGGCGATCGGCGAGTTCATCGCCGCCAAGCTCAATGCGATGCGCGGGCCGCTGCGCTTTCTGATCCCCGAAGCCGGGGTGTCGGCGATCGACCGCCCGGGCCAGCCTTTCCACGACCCCGAGGCCGACCGCATGCTGTTCGCCAGCATCGAGAGCCACTTCCGCAGCGGGCCGGACCGCCGGCTGCTGCGGTTGCCGCTGCACATCAACGACGACGCCTTTGCCGACGCCCTGGTCGCGGCCTGGCACGAACTCCACCAACCTGCACTGCGACGCAGCCATGCCACGAATCGCTAGACAAACCCTGCTCGACCGCTTCCGCGCCAAGATCGCCGCCGGCCGGCCGCTGATCGGCGGCGGCGCCGGCACCGGCCTGTCGGCCAAGTGCGAAGAAGCCGGCGGCATCGACCTCATCGTCATCTACAACTCGGGCCGCTACCGCATGGCGGGCCGCGGCTCGCTGGCCGGCTTGCTGGCCTATGGCAACGCCAACGAGATCGTCTGCGAGATGGCGCAAGAGGTGTTGCCGGTGGTGAAGAACACGCCGGTGCTGGCCGGCGTCAACGGCACCGACCCCTTCATGATCGCCGACGCCTTCCTGCGCCGGCTCATCGACCTGGGCTTCAGCGGCATCCAGAACTTTCCCACCGTCGGTTTGATCGACGGCACCTTCCGCGCCAACCTCGAAGAAACCGGCATGGGCTACCACCACGAGGTGGCGCTGGTCGAGCGCGCCCATGCCATGGACTTGCTGACCACGCCTTATGTGTTCAGCGAAGCCAACGCGCGCGACATGGCGTTGGCCGGCGCCGACATCGTCGTCTGCCACCTGGGCCTCACCACCGGCGGCAACATCGGCGCCGAAACGGCGATGAGCCTGGCCGACTGCGTCGACCCCGTCAACGCCTGGGCGGCGGCGGCGCGTGCGGTGCGGCCCGACATCCTCGTGCTCTGCCACGGCGGGCCGATCGCCACACCCGAAGACGCCGGCTACATGCTGCAGCATTGCCCCGGCTGCCACGGCTTTTACGGCGCCAGTTCGATGGAGCGGCTGCCCGTCGAAACCGCGCTCACCGACACCACGCGGCGCTTCGTCGCCTTGCAGCGCTGAGACCGCTGCCCGACTCGATCATGCGCACGCTCACGCTCCTGCTGCTGTCCGGCCTGCTGCTGGCCGGCTGCGCCAGCGCGCCGCCCGCAGCGCTGCAGGCCAGCGCCGACCGCGTCGTGCAAGCGCTGGTGGCCAGCAGCGGCTTCAGCGGCGCGGTGGTGTTGATGCGGGACGGCCAGGTCGTCTACGAGCGCGCCGTGGGCCTGGCCGAACGCCAGCCAGACCGACCCTTCACCGTCGATACCGCCAGCGATGGCGGCTCGCTGGCCAAGACGCTGACCGCAGCCATCGTCTGGGAACTGGCGGCCGAAGGCCGACTGTCGCTCGACGATCCGGCGACCCGCCATCTGCCCGAATACCCCTATGCAGGGCAGACGCTGCGCCAGCTCGTCACGCACCGCAACGGTCTGCCCGACTACGAGGCCTTCGACGCCGACTTCGCCCCTGGCCAGGTGCGCGACACCGCCGACCTGCTGCGCGCCACCGCGCGCCGCCAGCCGCAGCCGCTGCAGGCGCCGGGAGTGAGCAGCGAATATTCCAACCTCGGCTTCGACGCCGCTGCGCTGGTCGTCGAGCGTGTCGAGGGTCGCCGCATCGAGGCCGTCTGGCGCGAACGCTATCTGGCGCCGCTGGGCATCACTGGCCTGTTCGCGCGCCCGGCCAGGTTTGCCGACTGGCCGGTGCCGCGCACGCCAGGCTATGAGCGCCGCGGTGACGCCTGGGAGGCGAATGACGCCTTCGACGGTGAAGCGCACATCGGTGCCTCGAACGTGCACGCCAGCGCGCGCGACTGGGCGCGCTGGGGCAACGCGTTCGCGCAAGGTCGCGTGATGGCTGGCGCGCGGCTCGAGGCCGGCCTGCGCCAACCGATGCTCGACAGCGGCTTCGACGCCGTGCTGACGGCGCTGAGCTGGTACTGCGACGCGGCGCGCCAGCGCTGCCACTACACCGGCGCCTACAACGGCTTTTATGCCCAGGTGATGTGGGACCGCACACGGCGCGAAACATTGGCCTATGTCAGCAACAGCACGCTGGCGCCGTGGCAATGCGCGCGCTTCACGCGCGACCTTGCCGACGTGCTCGCCGGTCGCACGCCAACGCCGGAATCCGCGCCGGTGTTGAACACGGTCAAGAAGGGCGACCGCGCCCGCTATGCCGGCCGCTACCGCGCGCCGGAACTGGGCCTGCTGAACATCGATCAGCAGGACAGCAAGCTTTTTCTGCGCGTGAACGGCGGCGACCGGGTGTCGCTGTTCGCCGTGCCGGACGGCGTGTTCTACGCCCCGATGCTCGACCTCTGGCTCGGTTTCACCGGGGCGGCCGACGCCGCCACCTTGCACATCCGTTCCGTGTTCCATGTGGCCGATGCGACGCGCCTGCCGGCGCCCGCCGGCCCCTCTCGATAGCTCAGGAGAACGCCCATGACCGGCGCTGAATTTGGCAGTTTCATCCTCGGACTGATCGTCGTCGCGATCGTCGTCGCCATCGGCGTCTGGCTGCTGCACTGGCTTTACCTGCGAAGTTCCAAGGAGCGCGCCTTCGTGCGCACCGGGCTGGGCGGGCAGAAGGTGGTGCTCGACGGCGGCGCCTTCGTGCTGCCCATCGTGCACGACGTCATTCCGGTCAACATGAACACGCTGCGGCTGGAGGTCAGCCGCGGCCGCGACAAGGCCTTGATCACCAAGGACCGCATGCGCGTGGACGTCATCGCCGAGTTCTACGTCCGGGTGGCGGCCTTGCCCGAGGCGGTGGCCGCAGCGGCGCAGACCCTGGGCTTGCGCACCATGGAGCCGGCCCAGCTCAAGGAGCTGGTCGAAGGCAAGTTCGTCGACGCCTTGCGCACCGCAGCGGCCGAAATGACGATGGAAGAGTTGCACGAAAAGCGCGGCAGTTATGTGCGCCGGGTGCGCGAGGCGGTGGCTGGCGACCTGACGAAGAACGGCCTCGAGCTCGAAGCGGCTTCGCTGACCCAGCTCGACCAGACGGCGATGGAGTTCTTCAACCCCAGCAACGCCTTCGACGCCGAAGGCTTGACGCGGTTGACCGAGCAGATCGAGCGCCGCAAGAAGCAGCGCAACGATGTCGAGCAGGACACCTTGATCGCGATCCGCAACAAGAACCTCGAAGCCGAGAAGCTGTCGCTGGAAATCGACCGCGAAAGCGAGCACGCGCGGCTGAACCAGCAGCGCGAAGTCGAGATCGCGCGCGCCCGCCAGCGCGCCGAGGTCGCCAGCGAACGCGCCCAGCGCGAGCAGGATTCGGAAGGCGCGCAGATTGCCGCCAAGCAGCACGTCGAGACCGCGCGCATCCGCTCCGAACAAAGCGTGGAGCAGGAGCGCATCCGCAAGGAGCGCGAGATCCAGGGCTCCGAGATCGAGCGCCGTCAGGCGATGGAGCTGGCCGAGCAGCAGCGCGCCATCGCGGTGGCGCGGGAGAGCAAGACGCAGAGTGAAGCCCAGGCCGCGGCCGACGGCGCGCGCGCGCTGGCGGTGGCCGCCGAAGAGAAGGTGTTCACCGCGCGCGAGGTCGAGATGGCCGAGCGCAAGAAGGCCATCGACCTCATCGGCGCGGCCCAGGCCGCCGAGCGCGACGCGCTGCGCCTGACCTCGGCCGCCCAGGCCGAGAAAGACGCCAGCGCCGACCGCGGCGCGGCATTGCGCGCGCAGGCCGAGGCCGATGCCGACGCCGACAAGATCCGCTCGATGGCGATGCGCGTGCGCGCCGAGGTCGAAGCCGAAGGCCTGCGGCTGATGAACGAAGCCCACAACATGCTGAGCCCGGATGCGCGGGTGTCGGCGCTGCGCCTGAAGCTGGTCGAGAAAGCCGAGGCCATCATCCGCGAATCGGTGCGGCCGATGGAGCGCATCGAAGGCATCAAGATCCTCCAGGTCGACGGCTTGATGGGCGGTGGCGGTGGCGGCAACAGCGCCGGCGACGGCAGTGGCGGCGGTTTTGCCGACAGCGTGGTCAATTCGGCGCTGCGCTTCCGCGCCCAGGCGCCGATCGTCGACCAGTTGCTGCGCGAGATCGGCATCGAAGGCGGCGACATCGGCCGCATCGCGATGGGGGCCATCGGCGGGCCGGCGGCGCTGCCGCCGGGCGCGCCGAAGGCGGAGTGAGCCGGTGATCCGCGTCTACGTCTCCAGCGTCATCGACGCCAGCGCCGACACCGTGTGGTCGCGCATCCGCGATTTCAACGCCTTGCCGCTGTGGCACCCGGCGATCGCCGACAGCCGGATCGAGAACAACGAGCCGGCCGACCGCGTCGGCTGCATCCGCCACTTCCACACCCGCGACGGCGGCATGATCCGCGAGAAGCTGCTGGCGCTGTCCGACTACGACTACAGCTGCAGCTACGAGATCCTGCAAAGCCCGATGGGGGTGGACAACTACGTCGCCACCTTGAAGCTGACGCCGATCACCGACGGCGGCCGCTGCTTTGCCGAGTGGAGCGCCGAGTTCGACTGCGACGAAGGCCGCGAGCGTGAGCTCACCGACACCATCGGCACGGGCGTCTTCCAGGGCGGCTTCGACGCCTTGAAGCGCCACTTCGCCCGGCGCTGACGGCGGTGCTGCAGAAAGTCGTCCGCTCGACCGTCATCGACGCCCCGATCGAGCGCGTCTGGGCCGTGCTGCGCGACTTCAACAGCCACGACCAGTGGCATGGCGTGGTCGAGCGCAGCCGCATCGAAGGCGGCCGGCGCGGCGACCAGGTGGGCGCCGTGCGCGACTTCTGGCTGCGCGACGGCAACCACATCCGCGAGCAGCTGCTGACGCTGTCGGACAGCGACTACAAGAGCACATACTGCATCGTCGAAGCCAGCGTGCCTTTGCAGCGCTACGTGGCCACGGTGACGCTCAAACCGGTGACCGACGGCCGCCGCACCTTCTGGCATTGGGAGTCGAGCTTCGCGACACCGCCGGGGCGCGAGCGCGAGTTGCGCGAAATGGTTGCCCAAGGCGTCTACGAAGCCGGTTTCGAGAACCTGCGCCGCCACCTCGAGCGCGGCGCCGACCTGCGCACCCCCGGCAGCGAGCCGCAGCCCACGGCCTTGCCGCTGCCGAGCCGGCGCGCCGCGCTGCGCCAGTACGGCGGGCCTGAGGTGCTGGTGGCGGGCGACGGCGAGGCACCGGCGCCTGGCGCGGGTGAAGTGCGCATCCGCCAGCGCGCCGTCGGCGTCAACTACTTCGACGTCTACCTGCGCAAAGGCTGGTTGCCGTCGCTCTTGCCCGTGGCCGCGGACGCGCCGGGCGTGCCCGGCATGGAGGCTGCCGGCACGGTGATCGACGTCGGCGCCGGCGTCAACGGCTTGCTGCCCGGCGACCGCGTCGCCTACATGGGCCCGCAGCCCGGCGCCTATTGCAGCGTGCGCACGGTGCCCGCCGACTGGGTGGTGCGGCTGCCGGCGGCGCTGGAAGACGCCAGCGCGGCGGCGCTGCTGCTCAAAGGTGTCACCGCCGACATGCTGCTGCGCGATCTGGGCCATGTACGCGCCGGCACGCGCTTGCTGGTACACGCGGCGGCCGGCGGCGTTGGCCTGTTGCTGTGCGCTTGGGCGCGAAAGCTCGGCGCCACCGTCATCGGCACCGTGTCCAGCGAAGACAAGGCCCGGGTGGCGCGCGCGCATGGCTGCGAGCATGTCATCGTCACCCGCGACTATCGCTTCGCCGACGCCGTCCAGGCCGAGTGCGGCGGCGCCGACGTCGTCGTCGACGGCCTGGGCGACGCTGCGCGCGAACAGAACTTCGCCGCACTCGCGCGCTGTGGCCACTGGATCAGCCTGGGTCAGGCCAGCGGCAGCCTGCAGCCGATCTCGCCCGACTGGCTGGTGCAAAAGTCGATCACCTTCTCGCGCCCGGTGGTGTTCGACTTCGTTGCCACGCAGCGCCAGCTCGCCGAACGTGCCCAGCGGGTCTGGGATGCGCTGGCAGCGGGCAGCATCCAGCTGCCGCCGATCGAGCGTTACGCGCTGGGCGCTGCCGGCCAGGCGCACGCCCAGCTCGAATCACGCCGTAGCATCGGCGCGCTGGTGTTGATTCCCTGAGGAGGGCCCGATGATCGAAGGCATGAACCATTTCACCATCACCGCCGAGAACCGCGAGCAGACGCTGGGCTTTTACGTAGGCTTGCTCGGCCTGCGCGACGGGCCGCGGCCCGAGCTGGGATTCCCCGGCGCCTGGCTTTATGCGGGTGATCGCGCCGTGCTGCACATCTACTGGGACCGGCCGATGCCCGAGCCGCGCACCGGCGTCATCGACCACCTGGCGTTCAGCGCCCGTGGGCTGAAAGCGGTGAAAGCCCGCTTCGATGAAAGCGGCCTGCATTACGAGCTGCGCCAGCAGGTCGGCGCCGGCACCTGGCAGCTGTTCTGCCACGACCCGAACGGCGCCAAGGTGGAACTCGACTTCGAGCCGAGCGAAACCTTGTGATTCGGCGCCGGCGCCACAGTGCGCCGGTCGGAATTGGCATACAGGGCTCGCGCCTGCGGGCCTCCCCCGGGTCGCGCGGTGTTGGTCTGCGCGGGTCGCGCTGACACTCGGTGTCGAGGGCGGGAAACCCCGTTCGACAACGAGAAAACACAAGCGACCATGACCCAAAAACTGAACTTTGTTGTTGCCGCGCTGCTCGGTGCCGCCGCGTTGAACGCCCAGGCCGCCGCGGTGGGCATGGTCAGTGATTACCCGAGCCAGACCGTGGTCAGCAATGGACTCAGCCCCCTGGGCCACACGGTAGCTTTGCTGTCGTCGTTCACCACGGCGTCGCTGGCGGGCCTGGACGCCGTCATCCTGGGTCGCTCCGCGACACCGAATGCCGCGCTGACGGCCTTTGTCTTTGGCGGCGGCACCTTGATCACCGAGTGGTCGGCCGCCAGCTACGGCATGGGGCTGCTCGGCGGTGTCGCCAACGCCAACTACTCCAACGCGAGCAACAGCTCGATCGTCTTCACAGCTGCCGGCCTGGCCGCTGATCTCGGAACCGGTCTTGGTGCCTCGTACAGCGACAGTGGCGCGACGCAGTTTTTCCATGACTTCACGGCGCTGGGCAACGGCGTTGTCTATGGCACACGCAACAGCGCCGGGGGCGCGACCGCCATCGTTGGCGGTGCCTACGGCAGCGGCACGGTCTGGGTCAACGGCTACGACTGGGGTGACGGCCCGACGGCCCCAACCTTCAAGCTGCTGAGCAACCAGCTCAATCGCGATCTGGCCGCGGCCACGGTGCCCGAGCCGGGTTCGCTGGCCTTGGTGAGCCTGGCGCTGTTCGGCGCCGTCGCGCTGCGCCGCCGCGCCTGAGAGGCTGTGAAGATATGAATCACGCCCGCGTAGGCCCCCAGAAAGGGCGCCATCAAGGCGCAAAGCGCAGACGGGTCCTGAGACCCGGCGAGCATTTGCAACGCCGAGGGGGCCCTTTCTGGGGGCCTACCCGGA
>JAUYAJ010000357.1 GCA_030693565.1 Rubrivivax sp. | reverse complement strand
CAGGCCGACGAAGTCGGGGCCGCCTGCGCTGCCGGGCTCGCGCCAGGCAGCGGCCAGCGTGTCGCCATCGCCCAGGGCAGGTGCCGCTGCGGCCGGCAGCGCCGTCGCCGCCAGCGCCGCCGACAGCTGGGCCATGAACTGGCGCCGGCGCATCAGCCGCTCCAGCCTGTTGGCGCCGCCATCAGAACTTCACCGCAGTGGTGAACTGCAGCGCGCGCGGCTTGCCGGCGATGTAGTGGCCGCGGTACAGCATGTCGGCATAGAGCTTGTTGCCCAGGTTGCTCAGGTTGACCTTGAACAGCACCGGGCCGAGGTCGTACTCGGCCATCAGGTCGGCGGTGACGTAGCCGCGGGCGACGATGCTGCTTTGCTGCGGCTTGTCGCTGCTGCGGGCGTTGATGCCGCCGCCGATGCGCAGCTTGGGCGTCAGCTTGTAGGTCGACCAGACGGTGCCCGAGTGGCGCGGCGTCAGGCCGGGGCGCTGGCCGACGGTTTCGCCGATCAGCGTCACGCCGCGCACCGAGGAAGCCTGGTCGACCTCGGCGTCGGGGATCCAGGCGTAGGACGCGTAGACCTCCCAGGCTGGGGTGATGCGGCCGGCGACGTCGATCTCCAGCCCGGCCGCATGGCGCTGACCTGACAACACATAGTTGGTTGGCGTCACGGACTGCTCGTCGGTGTTGCGCTCGTTGTACTTGGTGGCATGGAACAGCGCCAGCCGCAGCGTGGCGTCACCGCTGGCGGAGTCGAGCTTGGCACCGATCTCGAGGTTGCGGCTCTTCTCCGGCGGTGTGTTCGAACCCAGGGCGTCGAACTGGTAGGCGTCGCCCGAGGTATTGAACGAGGTGCCGAACGAGGCATGGAATGAGGCCGCCGGCGTTGGCTGGTACAGCGCGCCCAGGCGCTTGCTCCAGACCGAGTCGCTGCGCGTGCGTTCGGCGGTGAGGCTGCCCAGCGTTGCGGCGGTGGTGGAGAAGGTGCGGTAGCTGCCGCCAAAACGGTCCCAGCGCAGACCGCCCAGCAGCTTCCACGCCGGTGTCAGTTGAATCAGGTCTTGCGCATAAGCACCGCTGCCCTGGGCCGAGAAGTCGCGGTTCTTCAGGATGACGCGGCGCGACTCGTCGACCCAGGCGCCGTCGTTCGGTGTCGCGACCAGCGTGTCGGGCTTGAGCAAGGCGCCGCTGGCCGGGTTGGTGGGGACGTAGCCGGTGAAGCTGTCGCGTGCCAGGTCGAGCCCGGCCTGCACCGAGTGGCGCATGCCGAAGGCGTTGAAACGGGTCTCGTAGTCGCTCTGCACGGCCGCGGTGTCGACGTCCATGATCTTGGCGTGGACACCGGCGCCGCCCGAGCGGCGCAGCACCGTGCTGGCGCCGAAGTTGGCCTGGGTGACGGCGACGCCACCGGGTTGCAGGCTGGCGGGGGCGAAGCGCACCGCGCTGGCGCGTTGATCGCGTTCGTAGCGGCCCAGGCGCAGCGTGGTGCTGAGCTGGCTGCGGTCGGCGAAGCGGTGGATGTGACCCAGCGTGGCGTTGCTGGCCGTGCCGCGGCTGACGTCGCTGGCCATGCCGTAGTAGGCCTTGGGGTCGAGCTTGAGCATGCTGCTTTCAAGCCAGGGCATGCCGTAGTTGATGCCGTTGTTGTTGTTCAGGTGGAACAGGCTGACGAGGAACTCGTCGGCGGTGCCGATGCCCCAGCGAAAGCTCGGCGCGATGCCGGTCTTGTCGAGCGCGGCGCCGTGGTTGTCGGCCTGGGTCGACATCGCATTGACGCGCAGCGCGGCGTTTTCGCCGGTGACGACGTTGAAATCGGCAGTGCCGCGCAGGTAGCTGCCGCTGCCCAGCGTCAGCGCGACCTCGCTCGCATTGAGCAGGCGCGGCAGCTTGCTGACCTGGTTGACGGCGCCGCCGGTCGAGCCGCGGCCGAACAGCATCGACGCCGATCCGCGCAGCACCTCCAGGCGGTCCCAGTTGAAGCTGTCGCGTTCGTAGAAGGCAGGGTCGCGCATGCCGTCGATGAAGATGTCGCCGGTGGCCTGCAGCGAAAAGCCGCGCAGGCGGATGTCTTCCTCGCCCCCTTCGGCAGCGAGGAAGGAGACGCCGGCGGTGTTCTTCAGCGTGTCTTTGAGGGTGTCGAGGTTGCGGTCGTCGATCAGGCGCTCGGTGACCACGGTCACCGACTGCGGCACGTCGCGCAGTTCCTGCGTGCCTTTGCCGAGCTTGGTGACGGTGGGTTGCAGCGTGTCTTTGCCGCTGGGCTCGGCATTGACCTTGGCGCGCACCACGGGGAGCACGGTGTCGGCGGCGCTGGTTTGGGCGCCGGCGGCGCCGGCCAATCCCAGGCTGGCGGCCAAGGCGCTCAGCGGCCAGCGCTTCATCGGGTGGTGGGAATGGGTCTTCATGGGGTGCTCCTCCAGGGTGTGTTTTCTTCAGGCAAAGGCCAGCCATCGCGGCCTGGTGGCCGGCGCGGCGGGTGGGGTCGGGCGGGTTGCGGCGGGGCTCAGCGCGCGGCGGCGCTTTCGGGCTCGCTGACAAAGCCGATGCGTGTCAGTCCGGCGCGGGTGGCGTCGGCCAGGGTCTCGGCGACGGCGCGGTAGGCCACCGACTGATCGGCACGCAGGTGGATCTCGGGTTGCGGCTGCTGCGCGGCGGCTTCGGTGAAGCGCTGCGCTGCCTGCTCGCGGGCCAGCGGCTCGCCGTTCCAGTAGCGCTGGCCGCTGGCGTCGATGGCGAACTCGACCTTCAGCGGCTGTGTGTTCGGCGCCGCGCTGGCTTTGGGCAGGTCGAGCTTGACGGCGTGGGTGAGCAGCGGCGCGGTGACGATGAAGATGACGAGCAGCACCAGCATGACGTCGATCAAGGGCACCATGTTGATCTCGGCCACCGGGGCCATGCTGCGCTTGCTGTCGAAAGAGGCGAAGGCCATGGTCGTGCGCCTCAGGCTGCGGGCTTGAGCGCGCGCACCTGGGCCTGGCCGCGGGCCGCAGCCCCCGGCGCCTGGCCCAGCGTGAGGAAGCTGTGCAACTCGAAGGCGAAGGCGTCGAGCCGCGATGTCAGCACCCGGTTGCCGCGCGTGAAGGCGTTGTAGGCCATCACCGCCGGGATCGCCACCGCCAGCCCCAGGCCGGTCATGATGAGTGCCTCGCCCACCGGGCCGGCGACTTTGTCCAGCGTGCCGGCGCCACTCATGCCGATCGCCACCAGCGCGTGGTAAACGCCCCAGACCGTGCCGAACAGGCCGACGAAGGGCGCCGTCGCGCCGACCGTGGCGAGCACGGTCAGGCCGCTTTCCAGGCGCATCGTTTCTTCATCCAGCACTTTCTTGATGGTGCGGGTGACGTAGTCGCTGGCGCTGCCAGCCTCGGCCAAGCGGGTGCCGCCGCGAGCGGCATGGTGGGCCTGGGCGTGCAAGGCCTGGGCGCTGAGGTGCGAGAACGGGTCGCCGATGCCGTGGCTGCCCAGGTCTTGCTCGACCTCGGCCAGCGAGTGGGCGTTCCAGAACCGCGCCAGGAAGACGTGGCTGCGGCGTGTGCGCTGCCACTGCGCAAACCCCTTCATGGCGATCAGCGCCCAGGAGGCGATGGACATCAGCACCAGCACAGCCAGCAGCGTCTTGCCGACGGCGTCGCTCTGCGCCAGCAGGTGGACCAAACCAAAGGACGGCACTTCGTTGTTCATGGACCAGTTCACTCCAGGGGATATTCAATCGGGGCGATCACCTGCCACTCGATGGGCAGGCCGTTTTCTGTCTGCGGCCGAAAGCGCGCCTGGCGCATCGCCCACAGCGCCTGCTCGTCGAGCCGCTCGTGGCCCGAGGAGCGGTGCAGCGTGATCTGCGTCGGCAAGCCACCGACGCCGACGCGCACGCGCAGCCAGACCGTGCCAGCCTCACCGGCGCGCCGCGACGCCCGTGGCAGCTCGACCGGCGGCAGCGCCAG
>JAUYAJ010000356.1 GCA_030693565.1 Rubrivivax sp. | reverse complement strand
GAAGACAGCCCCGAGCTGCGGCGCGCGCGTGAACTGCGGCCCGTGGTCGCGGCGGCCGACCACATCCTCGACATTCACTCGACGCGCAGCGACGTCGAACCGTTCTGGGTTTATGCGCCGTTCGAACGCAACATGGCCGCGATGACCGCGATCGGCCGGCCGGCGGTGCATCTGGTGATGCCTGGCGGGCTGCGCACCGGCGTCGGCCTGACCCATCACGGACGACACGGCACGGCCGACGGCCCCGGCGCCACGGCGGTGGTCGAATGCGGCCAACACTTCAAGCGCTCGGCAGCCGATCTGGCGACCGCGGTGACATTGGACTTCCTCGCCCACTTCGGCTTGATCGAGCGCCGCGAGCCGGCGCGCGCTGCGCCGCCCGCGCCGCGCCGCTACGAGTTGCTGGCGACTCACCTTGTCAAGTCGACCGACTTCGCCTTCACCCGGCCGGTGATCGGTTTCGAGACTTTTGACGACGGCGAACTGATCGCCCGCAACGGCAGCGAGGAGATCCGTTCGCTGTGTGATGGCTGCACGATCTTCATGCCGACCCAGCAGCCCATCGTCGGCCGCGAGGCGGTCTACCTGACGCGCCGCCTGGCCTGAACACCGAGCCGTCGGCGGTCAACCGGTCGCAGGCCACTGCCGGTCACGGCTGCCACGCAGCAGGCGCTGCGCCAGGCCGATCAGCGGCGCGGATTGACGGTCGGACCTTGCAGGGGTTTCGCAGACCGCGTTGGCGGCGTAGAGCCGGATTCCGCGCGTCGAGTTCGCGCGAGACGTGTCGATCGACTGCCCGACTTACTTGCAGGCTGGATGGTTGCGACCATCGAAATTGACGACCGAGAAACGGGCAAAGCAACTACCACTCAACGAGGACGTGACCACCCGGTGGTGGCCGCGTCCGCCGGCGTCGCCATCGGTGATGTCGGTGATGTCGAGGTGATGTCGAAGTCGGCAAATGACTGCGGGCCGGCCGCGTCAACGCCCGTTTCGAATTGGCGCCAGACCCACGCATTGCCCATTTCGATGCGCCTGCAGTTGGCCATCTCGCGGGCACGCCATGGGCCATTGATCGACCGATTTCCTTGTGCGCTGGCGATCGGTATCATGGGCCATGAACGCCAGCACGGCGAAGGCCGCTGAAGATGCCAGGCGCGCCCTGCCCAGGTCGCGACCGGTATTTCGGGTGGCTGCCGGCCTGATCGTCGCGCTGGTGCTGCTGTCTGTCGGTCCCGGGTTGTGGTCGCTGCGCGAATCGCAGCGCGGTGAGCGCGGCCACGTCCTTGAAGGCACCGAAACGCGCGCGGCCCAATTGGCAGGCGCCGTGTCCGAACGTCTGCATACCCTGGTGCGCAGCACCGACTTCGTGCTGCAGCAGTTGCGACTCGGCTTTGCCGAGGATCCGGCACGCCTGAAGGCACGCGGCGACTCGCTGCTTGAAGCGTTTCCGGACGACGCGGTGCTGAACGTGGCACTTGCCGATGTCGATGGCAACGTGACTTACCGAAGCGGCGCGCTGGACGGCTCGATCAACGTTTCCGATCGCGACTACTTCGTCGCCCATCGCGCCGGGGGCGCCGAATTGCGAATCGGCGTGCCGCTGGCCGGGCGTGCCTCAAGCACTCTCGAGCTCCCTTTCACGCGGGCCGTGCAGAACGGCGGGCGCTTCGCTGGCGTCGCCGTGGTCACGCTATCGCCGCAGGGCGTGTCACAGATTCTGGGCCGGCTCGAATTGGCGTCGGAAGACGTGATCTCCCTGGTCAACAAACAGGGCGTGGTGCTGGCCCACAACCGCACACCCGGCGCCGTCGGCAGGACGGTGTCGCCGGCACGGCCCTTCATGCTGGCTGGCGCTGCGCCGACCGGCATCTACCGTACCGCCGGCTTCAATGACGGCAAGGAGCGGATCTTTGCGTGGAGACAGGTCGGCGGGACCGATCTCTTCGCTGTCGTCGGCCTCGATCTGAATACCGTCCTGCTGCCCCTGGCCCAGCGCCACCAGCGCGAGTGGCGCTACGCCTTGACGCTGTCGGGCATGTTGCTGCTGCTGGGCACGGGCATGCTCTACCTGCTGGCCCGTCTTGCACGCGGGCAGCGCGCCGTGGCGCTGAGCGCGGCCAAATTGCGTCAGCTGATCGATGGCCTGGGCCCGGACATGTTCGTCGGCTTGCTCACGCCCGAGGGCACGCTCGTTGAAGTCAATCGACCGGCTCTGGACCTGGCCGGACTGAGCCCGACTGACGTCATCGGCAAGCCCTGCGAGCAGACCTATTGGTTCGCGCATTCGGCCGCGGCACAGGCCGACATGCGGTCGGCCATCGAACGCGCGGCGCAAGGCACTGCTTCGCGCTTCGATCTGCAGATCGGGGCGCGCCAGGATCGCCTGACCTGGATCGACTTTTCGCTGCAACCACTGCGCGACGACAACGGCACGATCATCTACCTGGTGGCCTCGGCGCTGAACATCGGGTCGCGCAAGCAGGCCGAGGCCGAGTTGCGCGGCCGTGATCTGCGCCTGAGCGGGCTGATCGACTCGGCCATGGATGCGGTGGTCTCGATCAACGACGCCCACGAGATCATTCTCTTCAACGCCGCCGCCGAGAAGATGTTCGGCCACAGCGCGGCGCAGGCGCTCGGTGCCCGCGTCGAGTTGCTGATCCCGCAGGCTCAGCGCGCCGCCCATGATCGGCACATCGCGCAATTCAAGGCCGCCGGGGTCACCAGCCGGCGCATGGGTGGTCAGGGTCAGGTCGCGGGACGGCGCGCCGATGGCAGCGAGTTCCCGGCCGAGGCCTCGATCTCCCAGCTCGCCACCCATGAAGGCACGATCTTCACCGTGATCCTGCGTGACGTCAGTGAACGCCAGCGCGCCGACACGTTGCGCGACAGGCTCGAGGCCCAGCTGCGTCAGGCGCAGAAGATGGAGGCGCTGGGCACGCTGGCTGGCGGCATTGCGCATGATTTCAACAACATCCTGGCCATCGTCGTCGGCAATGTCGAACTCGCCTTGGCTGACACGGGCACAGGTGCAGCGCATCGGCAGCACCTGGTCGAGATCGAGAAGGCCTCCCGGCGCGCGCGCGACCTGGTGCGCCAGATCCTCACCTTCAGCCGCCGCCAAGCCGTCGATCGCCGTGTGGTCAGCCTGCGCGAAGTGACGCAAGAGGCCATCACCTTGTTGCGTGCCAGCCTGCCGACCGGCATCGAGCTGGTCGCGAGCTTTGCGCCTGGCACCTGCAACGTCGTCGCCGATCGCTCGCAACTGCACCAGGTGCTGATGAATCTGGGCAGCAACGCCAGCCAGGCGATGGCCGGCCGACACGGTCGAATCACGATCGCGGTGGCACCGGTGACGCTGGGCGAGGATGCGGCGGCGGTCGGATTACCGCCCGGCTGCTATGCGCGATTGAGTGTCGTCGACACCGGCCCGGGCATGGACCCGGCGACCTTGGCGCGCATCTTCGACCCCTTCTTCACGACCAAGCCCGCGGGCGAAGGTACCGGCCTCGGTTTGGCCGTGGTCGACGGCATCGTCAAGAGCCACGGCGGCGCCATCTCGGTCTACAGCGAGCCCGAACGCGGCTGCAGTTTCCACCTCTACTTTCCGGCCGCCGCTGACGACGCGCCGGTTGCTGCCGAAGCCACTCCGCCCGTGCACTGCGTCGGCCACGGCGAGCGCCTCCTGCTGGTCGACGACGAGGACTCCCTGGTGCTGATCGGCCTGGCCATGCTTCGGCACCTGGGCTACGAGGCGCAGGGATTCACAAACGCAGCGCAGGCGCTGGCGGTCTTTGGCGCTGACCCGGCGGGCTTCGACCTGGTGCTGACCGACTTCAACATGCCCGACATCTCCGGACTTGAACTCGCCACCCAGGTGCTGCGGCTGCGGCCTGACGTGCCGGTCGGCATCAGTTCGGGCTTGATCACCGACGAGATGGTCGAGCAGGCACGCGCGGCGGGCGTTCACGAACTGATCCACAAACCCTATGCGCTGCCCGAGCTGGCGGCGGCACTGCGGCGCTTGCTGGCAAGCAATCGCTGAGCCTGGGCCCGCGCCGGGACACCGCCACGGCAGAGCCTGGCTTCACTGCGGCATGACGGCGCAGATTCGGCACCCGGTGCGCCGGGCCGGCCGTGGCTGCGCAGGGCTGCTTCAACCGCCCCGGTTCGGCGCCCGCTTGTCGATGAAGGCCTGCACACCTTCCAGTGCGGACTCGTCCATCATGTTGCAGGCCATGGTCTGCGCGGCATCGCGGTAGGCCGCTTCGATGCCGGTTTCGAGCTGGCGGTAGAACAGCGCCTTGCCCATCACGATGGCCACACGCGGTTTGGCAACGATGGCCGCCACCATCGCCTGGACGGCGGCGTCGAGCTCTTCGGGCGCCGCCACGCGGTTGACCAACCCCTGGCGGCAGGCGGTTTCGGCGTCGATGAACTCGCCGGTGACCAGCATCTCGAAAGCCGCCTTGCGCTGCAGGTTGCGGCTCAGCGCGACGCTGGGCGTCGAGCAGAACAGGCCCAGATTGACGCCGCTGACCGCAAAGCGCGCGCTGCTCGACGCGAGCGCCAGGTCGCACGTCGCCACCAGCTGGCATCCGGCCGCCGTGGCCATGCCGTGCACGCGCGCGATCACCGGCACCGGCAGGGTTTGCACGCTGAGCATGACGCGGCTGCATTGCTCGAACAGGCGGTCGTAGTACGGCTGCGACGGCGCGGCGCGCATCTCTTTCAAATCATGGCCAGCGCAAAAGGCCTTGCCGGCGGCGGCGATCACCACCGCCCGCACCGATGGGTCGGCCGCCACGCGATCCAGCGCCGCCTGCAAGGCCTCGAGCAGCGCTTCGGACAGCGCGTTGAAAGCCTGCGGCCGGTTCAGCGTCAGCGTGACGACGCCGCGCGCATCCTGCGCGACGAGCAGCGGCGGTTGATCGGACATGGCGCCCTCCCCTATTCGATGGCCGACGACGACTTCGCGCGCTCGCGCAACTGGAACTTCTGGATCTTGCCTGTGGCCGTCTTCGGGATGGCCTCGAAGCGGATCTCGCGCGGCAGCTTGTAGCTGGCCAGCAGGCCGCGGCAATGCGCCACCAGCTCGGCAGCGTCGACAGCCGCGCCGGATTTGAGCTCGACGAAGGCGATCGGTGTTTCGCCCCATTTCGCATCCGGCCGCGCCACCACCGCGCAAGCCAGCACCGCCGGGTGGCGGTACAGCGCGTCCTCGACCTCGAGCGAGCTGATGTTCTCGCCGCCCGAGATGATCACGTCCTTGCTGCGGTCGCGGATCTTGACGTAGCGGTCAGCCTCGATCACCGCCAGGTCGCCGGTGTGGAACCAGCCGCCTTCAAAAGCCTTGGCGGTGGCCGCCGGGTTCTTCAGGTAGCCCTTCATCACGATGTTGCCGCGGAACAGGATCTCGCCCATCGTCTCACCATCAGCCGGGACTTCGGCCAAGGTCTCGGGGTCGCCCACCGTCATGCCTTCCTGCAGCGCGTAGCGCACGCCCTGGCGGCCGTTCAGCCGCGTCTGTTCGGACAGGCTCAGAGCCGCCCATTCAGGGCGCTTCACGGCCACCGCCGCCGGGCCGTAGACCTCGGTCAACCCGTAGACATGGGTGATGTCGAAACCGATCTTCGCCATGCCCTCGATCAGCGCAGCCGGCGGCGCGGCGCCGGCGACCATGCCGCGCACCCGCTGGCTGATGCCTTCGCGCAGCGCGGGCTCGGCGTTGACGATCAGGTTGTGCACGATCGGCGCGGCGCAGTAATGGTCGACGCCGTACTCGCGCATCGCGTCCAGGATCGCCCGCGCCTCGACCTTGCGCAGGCACACATGGGTGCCGCCCAGCATCGCCACCGTCCACGGGAAACACCAGCCGTTGCAGTGGAACATCGGCAGCGTCCACAAGTAGACCGGGAAGTGCGGCAAGGTCCAGGTCGACGCGTTGCACACCGCGTTCAGGTAGGCGCCGCGATGGTGGGTGACCACGCCCTTGGGGTCGCCCGTCGTGCCCGAGGTGTAGCTGACGGCGATCGCATCCCACTCGTCCTGCGGGCCATCCAGCCGCGCCAGCGGCGCATGCGCCGCCAGCAGCGCTTCGTATTCATGTTCGCCCAGGCGCTCGCCCGGCCCGCCGTATTCGCTGTTGCAGACGTCGATCACCGTGAGCTGCCGGCCATGGGTGTCGCGCAGCAGGCGCAGCGCCGGGCCGATCAGCGGCGCGAACTCGTGGTCGGTGATCAGCACCTCGGTCTCGCAGTGGTTCATCTGCCAGGCCAGGAGCGCCGCGTCGAGCCGGGTGTTGAGCGTGTTGAGCACCGCGTTGAGCGCCGGCACCGCGTAATGCGCCTCGACCATCTCGGGCGTGTTGGACAGCATCACGCTCACGGTGCTGAGGCGGCGCACGCCCAGCGCGCGCAGCGCCGCCGCCAGCCGCGCCGAACGCTCGCGCGTTTGCGCCCAGGTGTAGCGCCGCGCGCCATGCACCACCGAAGTCAGGTCGCCGAAGACCTCGGCACTGCGTTCGACAAAACTCACCGGCGACAGCGCAACGAAGTTGGCGGCCCTGCGTTCCAGGTCTTGCTCGTAGAGATTCATGGTCGGCCAGCCTGTGAGGAAAGGTCGGCACCATATTACGCGGGCTGGGCGGGGTCGCCGGGCAAGACGGATGAGGACGGCGCGCTGTTGCACGGCGTTCGGCGATTTCGGTGCGCTGCGGCGGAACGGTCGGCGGCCTCAGCGGACTGGCGGGCTGGGTTCTGCTTGCGACCAGGCGCTGCTGCCTGTGAAGGGCTGCTCCGCCGCTGACTGCATGTCACGCCGCGGCTCCTTGCTCCCACGGCCGCGCAATGGCTAAAATGGCCAATCATTGAAGGAGCTCCCCATGCGCGTCACCGCCACCGAAGCCAAGAACCGTTTCGGCAGCCTCTGCGCCCAGGCCAAGCGCGAACCGGTGTTCGTGGAGAAGGCGGGTCAGCTCGACAGCGTGATTCTCTCGGTCGAGCAATACCAAGCCCTGCAGGCCCACCAAGTCAAGGCCAGCAGCGCTGCGCGCAAGAAGGCGTTCGAGGCCGAGTTTGGCGACTGGATCGCCGCCCAGAACGTCCGCTTTGAAACGCATGGCATTCCGGGTGCCGACTTGCGCCCGTGGTGACCATCCGATGGCCCAGTACGACGTTTTCGCCAACCCGAGCAGCAGCGCGGCCACCGGGATCCCCTACGTGGTCGTGGTCCAGAGCGACCTGCTCGATGCCCTGGCCACGCGACTGACCATGCCCTTGGCCGTTCTTGAATTCATGGGAAAGGTGCCGACATCGCTGTGTCCGGTCATCAGGGTCAAGGGCAAGCGCCTGCATGCACTGGCGCACTATGCCGCGCCTTTGCCGGCCAAGGTTTTGCGGCGACCGGTGGACAACGTGGCGGCACAGGCCAGTGCGCTGGTGTCAGCCATGGACGCGGTGCTGTCGGGCATCTAGTGCGTTCGAAACCAGATGGCAGCTTCGCGGCAAGGCCGTCAGCGCTGCGGCGGTTGGCTCAGGGGCGTCATCGGCGCACCGCAACATCCCGCGTGCCACCACCGCCATCCAAGTGACCTCCCGACACTCCCGGACCCAGCATGCGATCCCGCCTTCTGCGGCGTGCAGTTGAACAACCCCAGCGTACCCGCCCTGACCGCCGCGGCGTCGACCCCCGGTGGCCTATCGTCGGCGAGGCCATGCAGGTTTCCGGACTCGCGCAGTGCCTTGAACCGAGCGCCAGCAAGCGCCAACACCGCCTTCGACATCAGCCGGCCAGCGGGCGCGCGGCGCCGTCGTCGACAGCCTGGCGACGGCGGCCAAAGCCACCGAACCCACGTTTCGACCGATGCAGTCCACCGCCTCGGCCCCCAAGAGCGAGCGCCAAGGCGACGGGCAGAACGAGTTCACGCCCTGGCAAGGGGCTGCGGCAACGTGCCCGCATCAGTGCCGCCCCGGCGCCGGCGCAGCGCCGTCCGGCCGAACGTCGAGCGGCTTTGAGGTCTTTGAGGGTCTTGCATGTTGCCAGTTGCGCAGCATTCCTTGCCCGATCCAGAGCCCGGGTTCGACCCGTGCATGGCTGGGGCGAGCCGCGCCATCCGCTCACAGCGCACCAGCGCCGACAAGGTGGCCGCCAGCCACAATACGGCGTGTCTGGTGTCTGGCAGCTTTCTCCGAGGTGGATGTTCCGATGACGATGATCACTGTGTGGGCGCGCCGTGCGCCCTTGGCCGGCGCTCTGGCCGCCCTGTTCTTGGTGAGCGCCTGCGGCGGCGGTGGTGGCGGCAGCGATGGCACGGGGGCCAGTTCAGGCCGTCCGGCGCCCAATCCCCAGCCCAACCCGCCGACCAACAGCTGCAGCGCGGCCGGCGTCGCGGCCTCCACCGCCAGCAGCGCGGCCGCCACGGTCTGCCTGCTGACCAGCAAGGGCGAGATCGTCATCGAGCTCGAGAGCGTCAAGGCCCCGGTGACGGTGGCGAACTTCCTGCAGTATGTAAACGAAGGCTTCTACACCAGCACCCTGTTCCATCGCGTGGTGCCCGGCTTCGTGGTGCAAGGCGGTGGCTTCATTACCGGCAGTGTGGCCAAGACCGGTTTGCGCTCGGCCATCGTGCTGGAGAGCAACAACGGCTTGTCCAATGTGCGCGGCACGATCGCCATGGCACGCACCTCGGTGCCCAACAGCGCCACCTCGCAGTTCTATGTCAACAGCGTGGACAACAGCGCCTGCCTCGACCACGGCCGCACCAGTTGCGACACCACCGGCAACGGCTATGCCGTGTTCGGTCGGGTCATCTCGGGACTGAGCACCATCGACGCCATCAGTGCCGAGCCTCAGCTCTATGCCGGCGCCGAGACCCCGGCCACCGAGGTCTTGCTGTACTGGGCCAAACAGCTGCGCTAAGGCACACGCCCGCGGCGGACAAGGCCGCCATACCCACGCTCCGCATGATGCGGGCCACCGCCTCGACCCGGACCCCAAGAGTGAGCGCCATGGCGACGGGCAGAACGAGTTCACGCCCTGGCACCGCGCTGCGGCAATGCCCCTGCGTCAGCGCCGCCCCGGCGCCGGTGCCCCGCCACCCGGCTGAACGTCGAACACCGCTTGCAGCGACTGGATCAGCCGCGCCTGCGAACGTGACTCGGCGGCGATCAGGTTGGCGAACGACTCGCGTGAACCGCCCAGCGGCAGACTGCCCGCGGCCATCATCCGCTCGCGCAGTTCGCCGGCCTGCAACGCGCGCTGCAGCGCCGCGTTCAGGCGATCGAGCTCCGGCGCCGGTGTCGCCCCGGGCGCGAAGACGCCGAACACCGACGACAGGTTGGCCTCGGCATAACCCAGCTCGGCCAGCGTCGGTGTGTCGGGCAGCGCCGCCAGCCGCGCCGGCGCGCCCACTGCCAGCGCTTTCAGCCGGCCCTGGCGCACGTAGTCCAGCTGCAGCCGGGCCATGTTGGTCGACAGCAGTTCGAAGTGCCCGGCCAGCGCGTCGTTGATCTGCTGGCCGCCGCCTTTGTAGGGCACATGCGTGATGGCGGCGCCGCTGAGGCGGCGCACATGTTCAAGCACCAGGTGGCCGGTGGTGGCCACGCCCGAACTGGCCCAGCGCAAGTGAGTGCTGCCGCTGCGCCCGAGGTCGATCACCTGCTCGAAGCGGCTCGCCGCCAGCGCCGGCGTGCCCACCACCAGCACCGGCGTGGCCATCACCGCGCTCACCGGCGCGATGTCGCGCAGCGGGTCGAAGCGCTGCGGGCCCAGGTGCGGCAGCACGGTCAGCGGGCTGATCGCCGAATAGACCAAGCTCAGCCCATCGGGCGCTGCGCGCGCCAGCGCCTCCATCGCCAGCGCGCCGGCGGCACCGGGCCGGTATTCGACCTGCACGCTGGCGCCCAGCAAGGGGCCCATGCGCTCGGCCAGTTCGCGCGCGGTCTCGTCGCTCAGGCCGCCCGGTGGATAGGCAACAACCAGCCGGATCGGCCGCCTGGCTGCAGGCTGCGCCCAGGTACGCGCCGCCACCAGTGCGCCGGCAGCGCTCGCGAGCAGGCGGCGGCGGCTGGGTCTCACGTGACTGCGGCGGTGGCCGTCTGCGGCGCCGCGCTGTCCGTGGCCGCTGGCGCGCCGGCGATGCGTCGCGCCAGCGCCAGCAAGGTGGCGGTCACCGCCTGCTCGTCGTCGCGCCGGTAGCCCAGCGTCAGCGGCACCTCCAGCCCGCACCCGGGCGGCAGCTGGCGGTAGGTGATGGAATGCGGATGCACGCCTTGCATCGACGCCGGCACCACGGTGAGCCCGGCGCCCGAGGCCACCAGGTTCAGGTTGGTCATCATGCGGTCGACTTCGGCCACCACCCGGACTTGCGCGCGTTGCTGCACCAGCAATGCCAGCAAGTTGGCGTACAGGCCCGGCGCGCCGGGGCGGCGCACCAGGATCAGCGGCTCGCCGTTCAGTGCGCCCAGCGGCACCGCCTCGCCTTCGGCATAGCGGCTGGCCAGCGCATGGTCGACCGGCATGGCCAGCACCGCCGGTTCGCTGAGCAGCGGCTCAAAGATCAGCCCCGGCGGCCGCGCCACCGGCACCCGCAGCAGCGCCAC
>JAUYAJ010000353.1 GCA_030693565.1 Rubrivivax sp. | reverse complement strand
GATCGCAGTGATGGGCAGCGCCCAGCCGGTGGCGCGCCGCGTGGCTTCGAGCAGCAGCACGATCAGCCCGCCGCCGAAGATGTAGTCGGCGAGCCGGGGGTCGTCGACGTAGTAGATGCGGTTCTGGATGTAGTCCAGGCTGGCGCTCGGGTACAGCGCGGCCGCGGCTGCCAGCAGCACCAGCAGCCAGTCCCAGCCACCGACACGTTCGGCCTGGCCGTTGCGCCCGGGCATGACGAGGAAGGCGAGCACGAGCGCGAACGCCAGGTGCGAGCCGCGCATCACGTAGGCGTCGGGCGGGCCGACGAAAGCCACGTAGAGGTGGAAGACTGACATCGCCACCGCCACCGCGGTGATGATCCAGCGTGTGACGGGCATGGGAATCGTCAGCATCGGCGCTCTCCGGCGCCATTCGGCGCTGCGTCAGGAATGCGGCGCGAGGCATGGCCCGCGCCGGCAAAAAACTCAATCGCGTCCCGGGGCCGGGCCCCGGAACGCGCAGGCCGTCAGATCGCGCCGACTTCCTTGTAGTAACGCAACGCGCCCTTGTGCATCGGCACGCCGATGTCCTCGGCCATCATCTTGGGCGTGGTCTTGCCCATGTCCTTGGTGATCGCCGCCAGGTCGGCCTTGTTGTCGACCATGCCCTTGAGAACCTTGTAGACCACCGCCTCGTCGAGGTCACAGCGCGCCACGATGTGCGTCGCATAGCCGATGGTCTGCACATCGGCGGTCTGCTTGGGGTAGCTGCCGGCCGGGATCACCAGCTTGGTGTAGCCCGGGTTGAGCTGGCGCATGGCCTGGAACTTGTCTTCGGGGAACGGAAGCAAGCGGATGTCGCGCGCCGACGCCAGGTCCATGATGGCCGAAGCCGGCACCGTGGTGCCGAGCGTGAAGGCATGGGCGTTGTTGTCCTTCATCAGCGACACCGCGTCGGTGTACGACACGTAGCTGACGCGCGACATGTCGGTGTACTTCAGGCCGTAGACCTGTAGCGCCTGCTGGCTGATGAACTCGGCCGTGTTGCCCTTGGGCTGCACCGCCAGTGATTTGCCTTTCATGTCGCCCAGCGAATTGATGCCCGAATCGGCGCTGACGACGACTTGCAGGTATTGCGGGTACAGCGTGGCGACGTTGCAGACGTTGGTGGTCTTTTCGTCGAAGGGCGCACGGCCGGCGACGCCGTCGACGGTGGAGATCGAGTTGCCGAAGCCGAAGTCGGCTTTGCCGCCTTGCAAGGCCTTGACGTTGGCGATGCCGGCGCCCGGCAGCACCTGGACCTTGACGCCGGCCTTGTCGGCGATGTTGGCGATGGCGCCGCCCAGCGGATACCAAGAGCCGCCTTGTGGGCCGGTCATCAGCTTGACCTGCTGCGCCTGGGCGCCAGCGGCCGCGCACAGCAAGGCGGCGACCGCGATCGCGCCACGGGTGCGTCGCAGGCCGGAAATCGAAAGTTGCTTGTTTTGCATGGTGGTCTCCTGGGGTAAGTCTTGTGAAGATACACGGCCCTGGGCCGCTCGGATGCCCGGGTCGACCCGGGGCGGTTGCTGCACGGTGACGCCTGGCGTGCTCGCTCAGGCCTGGATGTAAGCCGTCTTGACGGTGGTGTAGAACTCGGCCGCGTAACGCCCTTGCTCGCGCGGACCGTAGCTCGACCCTTTGCGGCCGCCGAATGGCACGTGGTAGTCGACGCCGGCGGTCGGCAGGTTCACCATCACCATACCCGCTTGCGAGTAACGCTTGAAATGGGTCGCGTACTTCAGGCTCGTCGTGCAGATGCCGGCGGCCAGGCCGAAAGGCGTGTCGTTGGCCAGCGCCAGCGCTTCGTCGTAGTCGCGCACACGCAGCACCGCCGCCACCGGGCCGAAGATCTCTTCGCGCGCGATGCGCATCGCCGGCGTCACCTCGGTGAACAGCGCCGGCGCCATGTAAAAGCCCGGCGTCGCGCGTTCCAGCCGCTCGCCACCGACGAGCAAGCGCGCGCCCTCGGCGCGGCCGATTTCCACGTAGGCCAGGTTTTGCTCGAGCTGACTGGCGTCGACCACCGGCCCGATGTGGGTGCCGGGCTTGACGGCGTCGTCGACCACCAGCTGGCCGAGCCGCGCTTGCAGCGCGGCAACGAAGCGGTCGTGGATGCCATCGGTGACGATGAAGCGCGACGACGCCGTGCAGCGCTGCCCGGTCGAAAAGTAGGCGCCGTTGACGGCGACTTCGACGGCGCCGGCCAGGTCGGCGTCGTCGACCACCACCAGCGGGTTCTTGCCGCCCATCTCGAGCTGGAACTTCTTCATGCTGCCGACGCAGGCCGCCGCCACCTTGCGCCCGGTGGCGACCGAGCCGGTGAAGGTGATGGCGTCGACCTCAGGGTGTTGCAGCAGCGTTTCGCCCACCACCGAGCCGCGGCCCATCACCAGGTTGAAGACACCCGCGGGCACGCCGGCGCGCACGATGATCTCGCTCAGCGCATGGGCCATCGCCGGCACCAGGTCGGCCGGCTTGAAGACGACGCAGTTGCCGTAAGCCAGCGCCGGCGCGATCTTCCAGGCCGGGATCGCGACGGGGAAGTTCCAGGGCGTGATGATGCCGATCACGCCCAGCGGCTCGCGCGTCACCTCGACCTCGATGTTGGGCCGCACCGAGGCCAGCTTGTCGCCGCTCAAGCGCACACATTCGGCGGCGAAGAACAGGAAAATCTGGCCGGCGCGCGCCGTCTCGCCGATGCCTTCGGCCAGCGTCTTGCCTTCTTCGCGTGCCAGCAGCCGGCCCAGTTCGTCCTTGCGCGCCAGGATCTCGTCGCCGACGCGCTTGAGGATGTCGTGGCGCTCCTGCACCGACGAGCGCGACCAGGCCGGGAAGGCGGCGCGCGCCGCC
>JAUYAJ010000348.1 GCA_030693565.1 Rubrivivax sp. | reverse complement strand
GGATGCTGACGCCGACGCCGACATCGCCCGAGGCCGGCACCCAGACCATGGTCTGGCGCAAGGTCGAGCCGCACAGCTTCAGCGGCACCGCCGGGCCGGGGACGTTGGTCATCACGGCCGTCGTCTTCTTGGCGAACAGGCCGAGCACGGCGTCTTGCACCGGCTTGATGAACAGCCCCGTCACCGCCAGGATGGCAAAGGCCAGCAGCGGCTGGTAGCTGCCCTTGAGCTCGGCCATGCGGGCGCGCACAGCGTAGACGCGCTCGATCGGGTTGCTGATCCCGATCGGCATCACCAGCGGCGCCAGACCGAAACGGTTGCCGAGCTCCCAGGCTTTATCCAGTGGCCGCAAGTTGACCGGCACCATGGCGCGGATCTCCTTGCCGGTGGGGTCGTCACCGAGTTCGCGCAGATAGGCGCCGATGGCGCCGGCGGCGCAGGACAGCAAGACGTCGTTGATCGAGCAGTTCAGCCCCTTGCCGATGGTCTTGACCATGTCCAGCGACAGCGGCTCGCTCCAGGCCACCGCCTTCTTGCCGCTGGGCTTGCCTTTGAGCGCCGTCGGCGAGTCGTCGTCCATCATTGCCAGCGCGGCAGCGTCGCTGATCACCTGGTAGCCAGTGCGCGCCATTGCCAGCGAACCCAGCAGCGGCTGCTGCGGGTTGGCCAGTGCGTCGATCGACTTGACGACGCCGCTGCCGTACATGCCGATCGCCTTCACCGTCAGGTCGGTCATCGGCTTGAGCACGGCGTCGGCCAGCCAGTCGCCTTCGTGCGGCTCTTCGTCGGCCTCGCGGCGGCGCCGCTTGGGCGGGTCGCTGCCGCCGTCGGTGATCGACAGCATCACCGTGATCAGCGCAATGCCGTCGCCGATGCAGTGGTGGATGCGGGCGATCAGCGCGCTGCCGCCGTCGTAGTGCTCGACGAGGTGGAACTTCCACAGCGGGTGGGCGTGGTCCAGCGGCGTGCTCGCCAGTTCGGCGCAGCGCTGTTGCAGCGCCGTCTTGGCATCCAGCCCCTTGCGCCGCGCCAGCTTCTCGCGCACCACATGGCGCTCGATGTCGAAGTGCTCGTCGAAGGCCCAGTGGGCGCCCAGCGCGTCGGCCACCGCCAGCTGGCGAAAACGGTCGTATTTGAGCAGCTTGTCGCCGATGCGCTCGCGCAGCGCCTGCAGGCTGACCGCCGGCGTCAGCAGCCAGACACCGACGATCATCATCAGGTTGACATCGTTGTCCATCCGCAACCACGCGGTATCGACGCGCGACATGCGCTCCACGGGTTCGGTCATCGGTGGTCTCCTGGTCGGGTTCGAATGGGGGCTGGCGGGCCACGATGCTGGGTAACATCAGGGCCGTCAAGTTCATATTTTCACCCCCCGACCCGGAGCACACCGCCATGTCAGCCCTGAAAGCCGCCTTCGACAAAGCTGTCGCCGACAGCAAGAGCCTGCCGGAAAAGCCCGACAACATGACGCTGCTGAAGATCTACGCGCTCTACAAGCAAGCCAGCGGCGGCGACGTCGACGGCAAGCGCCCGGGCTTCACCGACATGGTCGGTCGCGCCAAATTCGACGCCTGGGCCGAGCTCAAGGGCAAGTCCACCGAGGAGGCGATGCAGGCCTATACCGACCTCATCGAGTCGCTGAAGTAAGCGCTGAAAGGCCGCGACTGCGCTGCGGCTGACTCAAGATCCGCCCGCTGATGCCGAAACAGGCTGGACAAGCGCGAAACCCGTCTACCGACGGTCGCGCCAGCCAACGGGAACAGCATGGCCATTCAGACTCCTTACTCGCAGATCGCCACGCTCGTCATCGACGACATGCCGACCCAGCAGACCACGCTGCGCGGCCAGTTGCAGATGCTGCACATCCAGAAGGTCGACGTCGCGACGACGGCGGAAGACGCCATCCGCATGGTCAAGGCCAAGCCTTACGGCCTGGTGATGTGCGACTACAACCTGAACCAGAAGAGCGACGGCCAGCAGCTGCTGGAATACCTGCGCGACAGCGGCTTGCTGAGCCCGGAATGCCTGTTCTTCATGGTCACGGCCGAGAACAGCTACGCCGCCGTCGCTTCGGCCAGCGAGCACAAACCCGACGCCTACCTGCTCAAGCCGATCACCGCCGGCGACGTCGAAGACCGGCTCAAGGCCTTGCTCGACCGCCGCAACGCCTTGCTGGCCGTCAACCAGCGGCTGGCGCGGCAAGACTTCAACGGCGCGCTCGCCGAGTGCAACAACTTGCTGGCCAAGAAAGACCGCTGGACCATGCAGGCGCTGCAGGTCAAAGGCCAGACCCTGCTGCAGATGGGCCGCCACGAGGACGCCCGCGAGGTCTACACCCAGGTGCTGGGGCTGCGCCCCAACCTGATCTGGGCGCAACTGGGCATGGCCAAGGCGCACCGCGCCGCCGGCAAGTTCGAGGATGCCAAGTTCCTCGCCCAGAGCATCATTGCGTCGAAAGACGGCGAGAAGAACGTCGAGGCCTACGACCTCATCGCCCAGTGCATGGAAGCCCAGGGCGACATGCAGGGCGCGATGTGGGTGATGAAGGACTCGGCCGTCGTCATGCCCTCGGCCAAGCGCCAGCGCCTGGTCGGCGAGAGCGCCTACCGCAACGGTGACCTGGACACCGCCAAGGAATGTTTCGCCCGCCTGGCCAAGGCCACCCGCGGTTCGGTGACCTCACAACCCCAGGACACGCTGGCCCACGCCCAGGCGATGGTCGACTGCGACGACCCCGCCGCGGCGCTGGCCATGCTCGACGCCGGCCTGACCCAGCACAAGAACGACGCCCAGTTCGCCAACGTCGCGCTGGCCATCCGTGCCCAGGCCCAGGCCAAGGCCGGCGACGACGTCGGCGCCAAGGAGACCGTGGCCAAGGCGCGCGCCACCATGCGCCGCGCCAAGGCCGACTTCGCCACCGTGGCGCTGGCCAAGGCCGAACTGATGACGGGCAACGAAGCCGCCGGCCTGAAGCTGCTCGAAACCGCGGTCAGCTCCGACCACGAAAACCCGCGCGTCAAGCAGCTGATCGGCAACGCCCTGCGCCTGAGCGGTCACGAAGACAAGATGCAGCAAATCGTCGACGGCGCGGTCGGCGAGATCAACACCCGCGTCACCGCCGCCAAGAGCCAGTTCCGCGACAGCCGCATCGACGAGGCCTTGGCCGCCATCGAAACCGCGCTCAAGGACTTCCCCGACAACACCGGCGTGCTGCTGCAGGCAGCGCAGATGAATTGCATGGCGCTGCGGCTGAAGAAGCAGCTCAACGCCGCCATCGCCGAGCGGGTGCGCCTGTACCTGACCCGGCTCGACGCCTTGATGCCGGGCAACGACCGTGTCGCCCTGATGCACCGCTACTACCGCGAGACCGTGGCCTCGCTGAGCGGCGCCACCGCGCAGGCTGCCTGACCGCAACATGAACCCCCAGCTCGCCGCGCTGGCCGTGCACGACCTCAAGAACGCCCTTGGCGCTCTTGAGGGCGAGCTCGGCGCGCTCGAGTCCGACCCGTCGCCCCGGTTGGCGCAGGCGGCGCGGCGCCACTGCGTCGAGCTGCGCCAGCGCTTTGTTGCCTTCCTGATGCTGTACCGCGGCGACGGCGACCTGCCGCTGCTGGCCAGTGATGAATCGCCCAGCGACTTCCTCGCCGGCTTTGTGCGCGCCGCCGACCCCGGCGCCAGCGTGTCGACGCGGCTGGGCGACTGCGCCGACGCGCCGCCGTTCTGGTACTTCGACCCCCGGCTGCTGCGGCTGGCGCTGGACGCCGCGCTGCACAACGCCTGGCGCTTCGCGCGCAGCGAGGTCGTGCTCGACGCCCGCCTGGAAGCCGGCTTTCTGGTGCTGTCGGTCGACGACGACGGCCCCGGCCTGGGCGCCGCCGCCGACGGCGGCGCCGAATGGTCGACCGGGCTGGGCACCGAGCTGTGCCGCGAGATCGCCCACGCCCACCGCAACGGCGAGCGCCGCGGCCTGGTCCAGCTGATGAACCGCGCCGAAGGCGGTGCCCGCTTCGAGATCTGGCTGCCTTGATCGGGCCTCCCTGACAGGATCAGGGACAAAGCCGCAGGCTGGCGGCGACAATAGGCGGTTTGCCGATGTGGCTCAGCGCCATGCCTTGCCCGTGACCACGACCGCCCTCGCCCCCACCGCCCCGCGCGCCGCCAAGCCGATCACCGGCTACCGGCCCTACTGGGCCAAGCGCTTCGGCACCGCCGCTTTCCTGCCAACCAGCCGCGCCGAGATGGCCGCGCTGGGCTGGGACAGCTGCGACGTCATCATCGTCACCGGCGACGCCTATGTCGACCACCCGAGCTTCGGCATGGCGGTGATCGGGCGCACGCTGGAGGCTCAGGGTTTCCGCGTCGGCATCATCGCCCAGCCCGACTGGCACAGCGCCGAGCCCTTCAAGGCGCTGGGCAAACCGAACCTGTTCTTCGGCGTCGCCGCCGGCAACATGGATTCGATGATCAACCGCTACACCGCGGACCGCAAGATCCGCAGCGACGACGCCTACACGCCGGGTGGCCAGGGCGGTGCACGGCCCGACCGCGCCACCTTGATCTACACCCAGCGCTGCAAGGAAGCCTGGAACGACGTGCCCATCGTCATCGGCGGCATCGAAGCCAGCCTGCGCCGCATCGCCCACTACGACTACTGGCAGGACAAGGTGCGGCGCTCGATCCTGGTCGACGCCAAGGCCGACCTGCTGCTGTACGGCAACGCCGAGCGCGCCATCATCGAGATCGCCCACCGGCTGGCCACGGGCGAGCCGGTGCGCCGCATCACCGACGTGCGCGGCACCGCCTTCGTGCGCCGCAGCGACGACCCGGGTGCGGCCGGCTGGTTAGAGATCGACTCCACCGAAGTCGACCGCCCGGGCCGCATCGACAGTCACATCAACCCCTACCAGACCACCGCCGAGCAAGCCGCCAGCCAGGGCCAGACCTGCGCCAAGGAAGACGGCGCCGCGCCGCCGGCCACGGTGGCCATGCCGGTCAGCCGCAAGAGTGCCGGCGCGGTGCAGATGCCGCCGCGCGAGCGCAGCGTGATCCGGCTGCCGAGCTACGAACAGGTCAAGAGCGACCCCCTGCTCTACGCCCATGCCAACCGCGTGCTGCACCTAGAGACCAACCCCGGCAACGCACGCGCGCTGGTGCAGCGCCACGGCAGCGGCGCCACCGCACGCGACGTCTGGATCACGCCGCCGCCGATCCCGCTCACCACGGCCGAGATGGACCATGTGTTCGACCTGCCCTATGCGCGCAGCCCGCACCCGCGCTACGCCGACGAACAAGGCGGCCACGACGGCAGCACCAAGATCCCGGCCTGGGAGATGATCCGCTTCAGCGTCAACATCACGCGCGGCTGCTTTGGCGGCTGCACCTTCTGCAGCATCACCGAGCACGAAGGCCGCATCATCCAGAGCCGCAGCGAAGACTCGGTGATCCGCGAGATCGAGGAGATCCGCGACAAGGTCAAAGGCTTCACCGGCGTCGTCAGCGACCTCGGTGGGCCGACTGCCAACA
>JAUYAJ010000346.1 GCA_030693565.1 Rubrivivax sp. | reverse complement strand
GCCCGGCCACGCTGACGTCGGCACCAGCGCCGGCCAGGCCGAGCGCGATGGCACGGCCGATGCCGGTGCCGCCGCCGATGACCAGCGCGCGCCGGCCGTGCAGACTGAAGTCAGGGGCCATGCAGTCCTCGTCAGGGCTTGGGCGCCGTTGCGGGTTCGTGGCCCAGGCGTTCGGACAGGCGCCGCGCCTGCGCCACCAGCGGCGCGCGCACCGCTTGCAGCTTCTGCTGCGTCATGCGCTGCTTGGGGCTGACCACGCACATCGACGCGATCACCTGCCCGGTGTGGCTGAACACCGGCACCGCGATGCAGCGCAGGCCTTCGAACTGCTCTTCGTCGTCGATCGCATAACCGGCGCTGCGGATGCGCCGCAATTCGGCGTCGAAGGCCTCGCGCGTGGTGATGGTGCGCGGCGTGCGCGCCACCATGGTCGTGCGGTCGAGCACCGCGGCCACCTCGGCCGCTGGCAGCCAGGCGGCCAGCGCCTTGCCCACCGCCGTGCAGTACAGCGGGCGGTCGCCGCCCATGTCCTGCACCACACGCACCGGGCCTTCGGTCTCTTGCTTGGCGGCGATGCGCACCTGGCCGCCGATCCAAATCGCCACACTGCAGCCTTCGCCGGTGAGCGCGGTCAATTCCTCAAGGAAGGGGCGCGCGATCTCGCCCAGCTGCTCGGTGCTCCAGGTCCGGCCGGTGAGCTGGAACAGCTTCTGGCTCAGCACATAGGCGCGGCTGCTTTCTTCCTGGCGCAGGTAGCCGCTGCGCACCAGCGCCTGCAGCAAGTGGTGCGCGGTGCTGCGGTGCAGGCCGGTGCAGCGCACGGCGTCGGCCAGCGCCAGCGGCTGCGGCGACACCGCCACCGCCTCAAGCAGCGCCAGCCCGCGCTCCAGCGACCGGTGGGTGCCCGCCGGCCCCGCTTGGCTGGTCTCGGTCTCGTCTTGTTGTTTCATTAGATGAGACGCATTGGATGAATGTGTTTCATTGGATAGACTAACAGCGCCAACGCCCGGCGACAAGCCAGGCGCTGGCAGGAGACAAGGTTCACGCCACCCACATCGAAGGGAATCCCGATGAAGTCCTCCGTCCCCGCGCGCATCGCGCTGGCCGCGGCGCTGGCACTGCCTGCCGCCGTCCTGGCCCAGGCCGCCAAACCCCAGATACTGAAGTTCAACCACGTGCTGGGCCCGAAGGAGCCTTACCACCAGGGATTCCTGAACTGGGCCGCCAAGGTCGAGGAGCGCACCAAGGGCGGGCTGAAGATCGAGGTGTTCCACAGCGCCCAGCTCGGCAAGGAAGAGGACATCATCGAGCAGATGCGCCAGGGTGCGAGCATCGGCCAGAACACCGATGCCGCGCGCATGGGCAACTACGTGCCCGGCATCGCCGTCGTCAACGGCCCTTACTTCGCCGAGACGATCGAGGACGTGACCAAGCTGCGCGCCGCACCGACCATGCTCAAGTGGAAGGACGAGCTCGCCAGCAAACACGGTTTGCGCGTGGTTTGTTTCAGCTGGGTCCAGGGCTACCGCCACTTCTTCAGCAACAAGCCGGTGCGCACACCCGAGGACCTCAAAGGCCAGCGCATCCGCACACCACCGGCGCCGATTTGGCAGGAGTCGGTTCGTGCGCTCGGCGCCACGCCAGTGGCCATGGCTTTCGGCGAGATGTACCCGGCGCTGCAGCAGCGCGCGATCGACGGCGTCGAACTGGTCTACAACAACATCCCCGGTGGCCGCTTCTACGAGGTGCTGAAGTACGCCAGCGAAACGCGCCACATCATGCTGGTAAATTTCCAGGTCGTGGGCTCGAAGTTTTTCGACGGTCTTCCCGCCGAGCACCAGAAAGCGCTGACCGAGGAGTGCGACCGCGCCGGCGAGGAGACGTCGCGCCAGATCCTCAAGTCCGAAGCCGAGGTCAAGGCCCAGCTCAAGAGCCGCGGCATGACGGTGGTCGAGGACGTCGATCTGGCGGCTTTCCGCCGCGCCGGCGACAAAGCCTACGAGGCGCTCAAGCTCACCGAGGCGCGCAACACGGTGCTGCGCGAAATCGGCAAGAAGTGAGCCGGCTTTGAAGCGCGCCTACGCGGCCTTCTGCATCGCCGAAGGGCGCGTGGCGGCGAGCTTGCTCGTCGCGATGGTGGTGCTGATCTTCTTCGGCGGCCTGGCGCGGCTGGTCGGCCACCCGGTGAACTGGGCGGTCGACCTCGCTACCTGCTTGTTCGCCTGGGCCTGCTTCATGTGCGCCGACGTCGCCTGGCGGCGCGACAGCCTGATGGCCATCGGCCTCGTCACCGAGCGCCTGCCGGCAGGCGCCCAAAGGGCTTGCCGGCTCTTCAACCTGGCGCTGATCACGGCCTTCTTGCTGTTCGTCATCGTGATGGGCGCCTGGCTGGCCTGGACCAGCCGCAGCCGCAGCTTCCAGGGCATCCCGGAGATCAGCTACTCCTGGGTCACCGCCAGCATGCCTTTCGGCGGCCTGCTGCTGCTGACGACGACCTGGCTCAAGCTGCGCGCCGAGTTCGGCGCCGGGCGCGCCGCCGCCGCATGCTGATCGTCACGCTGGCCTTTGCCGCGCTGCTGCTGCTGGGCATGCCGGTGGCATTTGCCATCGGCATCTCGGGCGTGCTGTTTTTCGTCCAGCACCCGGAGCTGCCGGCCACCATCCCGATCCAGCTGACGGTGACGCAGACGCAGAACTTCGCGCTGCTGGCGGTGCCGCTGTTCATCCTGGCCGGCAACTTCATGAACAGCACCGGCATCACCGAACGGCTGCTGGCGCTGGCCTCGGCGCTCACCGGCCGCATGCGCGGCGGCCTGGCCCAGGTGTCGATCACGCTGGCGACGATGATGGGCGGGGTCTCGGGCTCGTGCATCGCCGACGCCGCGATGCAAACGCGCATGCTCGGCCAGGCGATGCAGGACCGTGGCTTCTCGCGCGGCTACACCGCCGGCGTGCTGTCCTTCGGTTCGCTGATGACGCCGATCATCCCGCCCGGCATCGGCTTCATCCTTTACGGCACGGTGGGCCAGGTGTCGATCGGCCGCCTGTTCGCCGCCGGCATCGTACCGGCGCTGATGCTGTGGGCCGCGCTGGCGCTGACCATCGCGATCACCGCCAGGCGCCGCGGCTACCAGCCCGAACGCCAGGCCCGGCCGACGTCGCGCGAGCTCGGTCGCGTCGCCTGGGGTGGCTTGTGGGCGATCCTGTTCCCGGTGATCTTGCTGCTGGGGCTGCGCATCGGCGTCTTCACGCCGTCGGAGATCGGCGCCTTCGCCGTCGTCTACGCCGTGGCCGTGGGCGCGCTGGCCTACCGGCAGCTCAACCGTGCCAAGGTCGCGGCCGCGCTCGAAGGCAGCCTGGTCGACATCGGCGCCGTGATGTTTCTGCTCGTGCTGTCGGCGATCTTCGGCTACGGCATCGTCTACGACCGCGTGCCCGAAACGATCTCGGCCGCCGTGCTGCAGATCAGCGGCAACGCCCAGGTCGTGCTGCTGCTCATCGTCTTGCTGGTGCTGCTGGCGGGCTGCTTCGTCGACGGCGCGGTGCTCATCATCATGCTGACGCCGATCTTCCTGCCGCTGGTGCGCGAGCTGGGCGTCGACCCGGTGCATTTCGGCCTGGTGTTCATCGTCGCCGCCACCATCGGCAACTTCACGCCGCCAGTGGGCGCGGCGATGTACGCGGTGTGCTCGATCCTGCGCTGCCCGATCGGCGAATACACCCGCGAGTCGCTGCCCTTTCTGCTGGCGGTGGCGCTGGTGACGGCCTTGCTGGTCTTCGTGCCGGCGGTCGTGTTGTTCATGCCCGACCTGATCTTCGGCAAGGACTTCTGACGCACGCGGCCACCCCACAATCGGGGCCCGTCACCGTTTCGCTTCCCGCCCCGCCGCACGCCGGCACGCCCATGTTCAATCCGCAGTCGCTCTTCCTGGCCGCCGGCCTGCTCTACACGGCTCTGCCGCTCATCGCATGGACCATCCTGCACAGCAAGCACGACCGCAGATCGGTCTGGCTGTGGTGCGGCGGCGGGCTGCTGCTCGGGATCAGCTTCCTGCTGATCTCGCTGCGCACTGAACTGCTTGAACCGCCGTGGCTCGCCGGTGCCGGCCTGCTGGCCTTTGCGAGCTACTTGCTGCGCTACCTGGCGCTGCGCCGTGAACTCGGACTGCGCAGCCATCTGTTCGCGGCGCTGCTGCTGTGGGCTGCACTGTCCCTGGCGTACACGCTCACGGTCACGTTCAGCGCGCTGGATGCGCCGCGGATGCTCGTCGCGCAAACCGGCCATGCGGCGGGTTCGGCCGCGCTGGCCTGGTCGTCGTGGTGCCTGTACCGGCGAAAGGGCTATCGCAGCGCGGCGATGTTGGCCGGTGCCTACGGCCTGTTCTGCGCCGCGATGCTGTTGCGCATCGCCGCATTGCCGATGACCTGGGAGATCGCCGGCACGATGCGCCCCAGCCTGGACTTCGCGCTGGCAACGCTGGCCGGCCTGCTCACCGCGCTGTACGCCAACCTGGGTTACATCGGCATCGCACTCGAAGGCACGCAGGCCAAGGCCTTGCAGCGCGCCAGCGAACTCGCGCGCGAACAGGAGCGGCGCGCTCAGACCGAGTTGCATGTGGCCGAGCAGCGCGCGCTGGTGGCCGAACGCGACCAGATGCTCGCGCGCCGCGAAGAAATGCTGACCGCGCTGGCGCACGAAGTCCGGCAACCGCTGAACAACGCCTCGGCCGCACTGCAAAGCGCGGCCGAAGGCCTGACCGACGATGACAGCGACCGCCAGCGTGCCGCGCAGCGCCTGCAACGCGCCAATACGGTGCTGATGCAGGTGACGGCAGCGCTGGACAACACCTTGACCGACGCCGTGCTGCTGGGCGGCGCCGAGGCCATCAGCCGGCAGGACACCGACATCGACATGCTGGTCAGCCTGGCCATCGCCGACATCAACCCCACTGCACGCGAACGCGTGCAGCGCGAACGCACGACGCCCACCCGCACGGCGTCGATGAACCCGGGCCTGATGCGGCTGGCGCTGCGCAACCTGATCATCAATGCGCTGACCTATTCGCCGCCGGACAGTCCCGTGGTGGTGCGCATCGCCGACAGCGACGACCCGCTGGCTTTGCTGATCGACGTCACCGACGCAGGCCAGGGCATTGCGGCCGACTTGCTGCCGCGCCTGTTCACGCGTGGCGTGCGCGGCGCGAATGCCCACCACGGGCTGGGCCACGGGCTGGGCCTGTCCATCGTGCGCAGGGTCATGGAGATGCACGGCGGCGAGGTCTGCGTGCACCAGAACTCGGCGCAGGGGCTGACGATGCGCCTGGTGATCCCGCAGGCCTAGTGTGGTGTTGCACGCTATTCGGCACATAAAACCGCGTCTTTGGCCCCGTGGC
>JAUYAJ010000335.1 GCA_030693565.1 Rubrivivax sp. | reverse complement strand
GCCCGGCGCTGGCCACGTGGGGCCCACGGCCGTGCGCGGCAGTCGTCCACTGCGCCTTTCAACCAGCCTTTATGCTGCCGTCATGTGTCAATTGCTCGGCATGAATGCCAACACACCCACCGACGTGATGTTCAGCTTCGCGGGCCTGGCCACACGTGCCGACGAGCATGGCGACGGTTTCGGCATCGGCTTCTTCGAGGACAAGGGCTTGCGCCTGTTCGTCGACCACTACGGCGCGCAGAAGTCGCCGGTGGCCGAGCTCGTCAAGGGCTACCCGATCAAGAGCGGCAACGTCATCGCCCACATCCGCAAGGCCACCCAGGGCCGGGTGGCACTGGAAAACACCCATCCATTCGTGCGCGAACTCTGGGGCCGCTACTGGGTGTTCGCCCACAACGGCGACCTCAAGGGTTTTGCGCCGCGCTTGCACGGCGCTTTCCGGCCCGTCGGCGACACCGACAGCGAGCACGCCTTCTGCTGGCTGATGCAGGAGCTCGCCAAAGCCCACGCCAGCGTGCCCGGCATCGACGAGCTGTCGACCACGCTGCGCGAGCTGCTGCCGCAGCCGGCCGCCTGCGGCACCTTCAACATGTTGCTGTCCAACGGCCAGGCCTTGTGGGCCCACGCGTCGACCCACTTGCACTGGCTGGTGCGCGAGCACCCGTTCAGGGCCGCCACGCTGGCCGACGAAGACCTCAGCGTCGACTTCGCCGCGCTGACCTCGCCGAGCGACCGCGTGGCCGTCGTCGCCACCGAGCCGCTGACCGCCGGTGAAAGCTGGACGGCGATGGCGCGCGGCGAATTGCGCGTGTTCGAAAACGGCGCGCCGCGCGCCGGGTAGGAGTGTGGGCGTCGCGTTCTGCCGCCCGCCCTGCTAAGGCGCCGGGCCGGTCGACGCCCGCGCCACCAGCTGCGGCCGCAGCACGATGGTCGCGTCGCTGCTGCCGGGTGTGCCGCTGAGCGCGTCGAGCAGCAGCCGGGCGGCGCGGAATCCCATCTCGTAGTGCTGGATGCGCACCGACGACAGCGGCGGGTTGACCTGGTCGAGCAGCGGGATGTCGTTGTGGCCGATCACCGAGATCTGCTGCGGCACCGCAATCTTGCGCCGGCGCAGCAGGTCGAGCACGCCGAGCGCGATCTGGTCGTTGGCCGCCACCACGGCGCTGAAGTCGCGCCGGCCCTTGCGGGCGTCGAGCAAGGCCGCCATCGCCGTCTGCCCGCCCTCCACCGTGTAGGCGCTGCACTCGGCCATGGCCGCCGGCGCCAGCCCATGGGCCAGCAAGGCCTGCTCGAAGCCGATCTTTCGCGCCAGGCCGGTGGACAGCGTTGCCGGCCCGGCCAGGTGGGCGATGCGCCGGTGTCCGAGGCCGACCAGGTGGTCGACCGCCAGCCGCATGCCCAGCATGTCGTCGCTGATCACCGCCGGCAAGGCGCCACTGCCGTCGGTGCGGTTGACGAGCACGATGCGGGTGCCGCGTTGGCGCAGGCCTTCGAGCCAGCTGTCGTCGCGCACCGCGGTGGCGATCAGAAAGCCTTCGACACGCTGCGCGCCCATGCGCTCGACGGCGGTCTGGGCGGCGTCGTCGCGGCGCGAGGTGTTGGCGAGCAAGGCGAAATAGCCTTCGGCGTCGAGCGCGTCCTCGATGCCGCGCAGGATCGGCGGGAACACCGGGTTGGTGATGTCGGGCAGCAGCACGCCGATGGTCTTGGATCGCCCTGTGCTCAGCGCCGCCGCGGCGCGGTTGGGCCGGTAGCCCAGCGTGCGCGCCGCGGCTTCCACACGCTGCAGCAGTTCGGCGCCGATCAGGTGGCGCCGCGCCGGGTCCATGGCCCGCGAAACGGTCGACTTGTGCACCCCCAGGTGCTGCGCCAGATCGGCAATGGTGACGTCACGCGGGCCGTTCATCCGGCCATCGTAGTGCAGCGGCCGCGCCGCCGCCTGGCACCGATCGCGGGCGATCCGGGTTGACAGCGATCAAGCCCGGCCCTAAAGTCGTTGCAACCGGTTGCATTCAGCTTGCACAACCGTCCGTCTGCGGAGTTCCCACCATGTCCCCCTTGCCCGAATTGCCCACCACGCCCGAGTCGCTGCTGCCGCTGGTGCTCAAGGCCATGCAGGCCACACCTGACGCCCGGCTGCGTCAGCTGATGGCCTCGCTGACCACCCACTTGCACCAGTTCGTGCTGGAGAACCAGGTCACCGAAGCCGAGTTCGAGCGCGCCGTCGCCTTTGTCACCGGCATCGGCCACGCCACCGGCGCGGAGAAGAACGAGGTCATCCTGGCCTCCGACCTGTTCGGCATCTCGACCCTGGTGATGCTGCTCAACAACCCGGGCGGGGATGGCGATTCGCACGCCGCCTTGCTGGGGCCGTTCTGGCGCGCCAACGCCCCGGACTGCGAGCCCGGCGACAACATCGCCCGCGGTGACACCGCCGGCGTGCCACTGGAAGTGCGCGGCACCGTGCACGGCGCCGATGGCAGGCCACTGGCCGGCGCCGTGGTCGACGTCTGGCAGGCCTCGCCGGTCGGCCTTTACGAGACCCAGGACCCGAACCAGCCCGACATGAACCTGCGCGGGCGCTTCAGCACCGACGCCGAAGGCCGCTACTTCCTGCGCAGCGTCTACCCGGCCGGCTACCCGGTGCCCACCGACGGCCCCTGCGGCGAACTGCTGCGCGCCCAGTTGCGCCAGCCGCTGCGTCCGGCCCACCTGCACTTCATGGTCTCGGCGCCCGGCCACCGGGTGATGGTGACCCAGGTCTTCCCGCAAGGCACCGAGTTCCTCGACCGCGACCCGGTGTTCGGCGTCACCGCGGTGCTGGTCGGCCAGTTCGACAGCGTCGACGAAGGCGGCCAGCCGCAATACCGGCTCGCCCACGACTTCCACCTGAGCGCCGGCGAGACGGTGTTCCCGCATCCGCCGATCCCTTGATCGTTTTGATCCCGACATGACCCCTTCTTCGTTCGAACCCAGTGAGCGCCTCGACGGCCGCGTCGCCGTCATCGCCGGCGGCACCGGCGCCATCGGCATGGCTTGCGCGCAGCGCCTGGCCCGGCTCGGCGCGCGCTGCGTGCTGCTGTACCGCCAGGCCGGCGACGCCGACGCCAAAGCCGC
>JAUYAJ010000325.1 GCA_030693565.1 Rubrivivax sp. | reverse complement strand
CTGGCGTGCGCTGGCCTGTGTGGCGGCGGGCATCGTCGCCAATGCGACGCTGATCGAGCGCATCGGCTTCGTGCTCGCCTGCGCGCTGTGTTTTGCGCTCGCCGTGCGCGGCCTGCGCAGCGGCGAGGGCCGGCCGGCGGGCGGCCTGCGGCAAACGGTGATCGACATCGTCACCGGGATGCTGATCGCCGCGCCGGTTTTCTGGATGTTCACCAAGGTGCTGGCGGTCAACCTGCCCGGCCTCACGGCCAGCGGCTGGATCTGAGCGGGAGCGCGAGCGATGGACATCTGGAACCAGTTGCTGGGCGGTTTTGTCACCGCCGGAACCCCCATCAACCTGATGTGGGCCTTTCTGGGCTGCGCGCTCGGCACGGCCGTCGGTGTGCTGCCAGGCATCGGCCCGGCGGTGACGGTGGCGATGCTGCTGCCCATCACCGCGCAGGTCGAGCCGACGGCGTCGATGATCTTCTTCGCCGGCATTTATTACGGCGCCATGTACGGTGGCTCGACGACCTCGATCCTGCTCAACACGCCGGGCGAGACCGGCACCATGGTGACCGCGCTCGAAGGCTTCAAGATGGCCAAGAACGGCCGCGCCGGCGCGGCGCTGGCCACGGCGGCGATCGGCTCGTTTGTCGCCGGCACCATTGCCACCGTGCTGGTGACGCTGTTTGCGCCGGTGCTGGCCAAGTACGCGGTGCAGCTCGGCCCGCCGGAGTATTTCTGCCTGATGCTGCTGGCCTTCACCACCGTCAGCTCGGTGCTGGGCAAGAGCTCGCTGCGCGGCCTGACGGCGCTGTTCGTCGGCCTGGCACTGGGGCTGGTGGGCATCGACCAGATCACCGCCCAGGTGCGCTACACCGGCGGCGTGCCCGAGTTCATGGACGGCGTTGAAGTGGTGCTGGTGGCGGTGGGGCTGTTCGCCGTCGGCGAGTGCCTTTACAACGCGCTCTATGAAGGGCGCAGCGTCAACGACCTCAACAAGCTGACCCGCGTGCACATGACGCGCAGCGAATGGCGGCGCTCCTGGCCGGCCTGGTTGCGCGGCACGGCGATCGGATTCCCCTTTGGCACCATCCCGGCGGGCGGCTCGGAGATTCCGACTTTTCTCAGCTATGCCACCGAGCGCAAGCTGTCCAAGCACAAAGAGGAGTTCGGCAGCACGGGCGCCATCGAAGGCGTGGCCGGCCCAGAGGCGGCGAACAATGCCGCAGTGACGGCGACGCTGGTGCCGCTGCTGACGCTGGGCATCCCCACTTCGGTGACCGCGGCCATCTTGCTCAGCGCGCTGCAGAACTACGGCATCAACGCCGGGCCGCAGTTGTTCCAGACCTCGAGCACCCTGGTCTGGGCGCTGATCGCCTCGCTGTACATCGGCAACGTGATGCTGCTGGTGCTCAACCTGCCGATGGTGGGCTTGTGGGTCAAGCTGCTGAAGATCCCGCGCTCGCAGCTGTACGCCGGCATCCTGATCTTTGCCACCGTCGGCGTCTACGGCATGCGCCAGAGCGCTTTCGACCTCTACCTGATGCTGGGCCTGGGCTTGCTCGGCGTGGTGATGCGGCGTTTCGACTTTCCGACCGCACCAGTCATCGTCGGCCTCATCCTGGGGCCGATGGCCGAGGCGCAGATGCGCAACGCGCTGTCGATCGGCGAAGGGCATTGGAGCGTCTTCATCGAGCGGCCGATGTCGGCTTCGCTGCTGGCGCTGGTGGTGGCGGTGCTTGTGGTGCCGTGGTTGCTGAAACGGCGTCGCGGCTGACTTGGGCGTCAACCCGGTGCGGCTGGCGGCCGGTTCGTCGACAGCTCGCTGGCGGCCCCTCCCACAACGTGGAGCGAGGGTTTTCCTCGCCCATTGGTTAGGTGATCAGTTCTGACGCATCCCTCTGAAGGGGGATGCGGCCCTTCCGGTGAACTCCTAGCGTACTTCGCTGGGCTCGCATGCCGAGTCCAGCAAGAGTCCAACAACAGGAGTCACCGATGAAGAAGAACACTGGGGGTTCGACCGCGGGATTTCGGCTGCGGCGGGTCGCGCTGGGTGCGATGCTGGCCATGCCTGGCGGCGCTTCGATGTCCGCCGTCACCACCGGCGGCAGCTTCTTCACCTACCCGGACGTTGTCGTCATCGGGCCGGGTGACACGCAATCTTTTGGCAGCGCATTGGGCGTGGGCAACGGCGGTGTTGGCACGCTCACCGTCGATGGTGGCTCGTTCCTGGGCCTGGCTCGCATCAGTTTCGGCAGTGGCGGTACGGGCAACGGCAGCGGGCTGATCTCCGGCCCCGGCACGCGGGTGGAACTGGGGGCCGATGGCTTCAACCATGTGCAGCGCTTGGTGATCGGTGACTGGGGCACCGGACAGCTCACGGTCAACAACGGTGCATGGCTTGACACCCGTGACGGCCTGGTCGCCTGCCTGCTGCCTTTCCGCCCTTGCGACAGCTTTGTTGGCGGCGCGGCGGGCGACAACGCCGTGCTGAACATCGACGGTGCGGGGACGCGTGTCGACATCGGGGCCAACCTGTTCGTGGCCCAGCCCGGCATCGCCGTGCAGCATCTTGATGGCTGGACCTATGGCGTCCCGGGCGGCACGACGCGCGGTACGGTCAACGTCACTGCAGGCGCTGTACTGAGCACCGACCGCGCGCAAGTCGGCCCGCGCCACTGGAGCACCAACGCGACCGGCCGCGAGCGCAACATTGCCGAGGTGAACATCAGTGGCATCGGCTCGCGCTGGGAAGTCGTGGGTGGCCGGGTCGTCAACAACGTCAGCGGCGCCGTCACCGAAGGTGGGGCGAGCTTCAGCACCGCCTTGGACCGCAATGCCTGGGCCAGCATCAACGTCACCGGTGGCGGTGTCATCGACGTCCAGGGCCAGAGCGGCGTTACCAACTTCATCAACCTCACTGGCGGCGGTGGCCGGACCGATGCACTGGTCTCCGGCGCCGCCTCACGCATCAACATGAGCGGCGACGCCACCGTGATGCAGATCGGCCGGTCGCTGGGCAGTGCCAGGCTGGAGTTGCAGGATGGCGGCGGCGTCAGAGGCGTCTGGTACACCTCCGTGGGCCGCGACGGTTCGTTCGGCGAACTGGTGATCAATGGCGCTGGCAGCCGCTATGTTTCCGACGCTACCGCCAGCGCCGCCGCCAATGGCACAGCCAGTGTGGCCACTTTCGACATCGGCCGCAACGGCACCGGGGTCGTCACCGTGAGCAATGCCGGTCGGCTGGAAATCCTGGCCACCGAGGCGCGCAGCAACAGCCCGCAACTGAGTCTTGGCCGCGACGCCGCATCGTCGGGCACATTGAACATCAGGGGGGCAGGTTCGGTGGTGCAGATGACGGCGCAATCGGTACTCGCCGGCGGCGGCGCGGCCGAAGCCTTCAATCCCTTCGTCCGCGTGGGCCGCGACGGCAACGGCACGCTGAACATCACCGCTGGCGGCAAGCTGCTGCTGGAAGGCAACGCCGTCTCCACCCTGGCCCACAGCCGCGGCACCAGCCTGTACATCGGCGGCACCAGCGATACGGTGAACGGCGGCAAAGGCATTGCACTGGTCAGTGGCGCCGGCTCGGAGATCCGGATGACCGGCTCTGACACCTACATCGGCGTCGGTCATGGGCCGCAGAGTTTTGGTCAGCTGACGGTGAACAACCGCGCCGAGGTCAGCGCCAACGGCATGAATGTCGGCCGCTCGGGCGGCGTCGGCGTGCTGCAGGTCGACAACGCGACGCTCAGCTTTTCGGGTCAGCAAACGGGCGGCGTCGGCTCGGGCGCCTTCCTGTCGATCGGCCGTTCCGGCGGCATTGGCGTGGCGACGATCACCAACGCCAGCGTCGTCACGCTGCACAACATGGGCAGCGCCGGCGCTTCATTGAACCTCGGCGGCACAGGGCCCGGACCGTTCGGCGATGGCAGCCTGACGCTGTCTGGCGGTTCGCGAATCGACATCCAGGCAGCGCCCGGCCTGGCGGCGCTGACGGTGGCCCGCGACGGCAGCGCGCTGATGCGGGTGCGCGGCGCCAGCACGGTCAACGTCGGTGATGGCTCAGTGTCTGTCGGCCGCCTCAAGGGTTCCGATGGTACGCTGCTGATCAGCGAGAACTCCAGCCTCACGGCGGGCTGGGTCGGCGTCGGTCGCAACAAGACGGCCACTGGCGACGAAGACGGTGGCACCGCCACCGTGGTGCTGATCAACAGCACGCTGACGGCGCCGCAGATCGTCATCGGCAGCAACGGTTTCCTGGGCGGCAACGGCACCATTGTCGGCAACGTCACCAACCACGGCATCTTCAGCCCGGGCACCTCGCCGGGCACGATGACCATTCTGGGCGACTATGTGGCCGGTGCCGGCAGCCGCCTGATCCTGGAGGTCGAGTCCGACGGCAATGGCGGCTTCCTCACCGACAAGGTGATCTTTGGCGCCGGCAGCGTGATCAGTCTGGGGTCTTTGGCGGTCGAGTTCCGCTTTCTGGGCGCGACCAATCCGGATTCCTTCCAGGCCGGCGGCGGCTTCCAGCTTGCCACCTTCGTCGGCCAGCAGGACGGCGCGGGGCAGGTTGTGGCGCTGGCACCGGCGGCGTTTGCCGGGGTTTCGTTCAACGCCAGCGCCGACGGCTACAACTTCCAGAACTTCAGCTTCTCGGCCGTGTCAGGCGCCACCTTCACGGCCACGCCAGTGCCCGAACCGGCGCATTGGGCGCTGTTGCTGGCGGGCTTGGGCGTGGTCGTCGCCCGCAGCCGGGCTTCAGTCCGGCGCGCCTGAGGCGAGGGCGCGCTCGCGCTGCTGCGCGAGCGCGCTGGCGTCGGCGCCTTGGGTGGTGTTCCAGCCCTGCAGATGGCGTTCTGACAGGCTGGCGAGGGCGTCGATCCACTGCGGCCTGTCGTTGAGGCAGCGGATGTAGTGAAAGGTCTCGCCGCCGGCGGTCAGGAAGGTGTCGCGGGCTTCCTGGGCGATCTCTTCCAGCGTCTCCAGGCAATCGGCAGCGAAGCCCGGGCACAGGATGTCGACCCGTTTGACACCTTGGCGGGCCAGTTCACGCAGCGTCGGCTCGGTGTACGGTTCCAGCCAGCGCGCCCTGCCGAAGCGGCTTTGGAAGGTGACGGTCATCTGGTCGGTGCCCAGCCCCAGTCGCTCGCCGAGCAGCCGGGCGGTTTTCAGGCACTGGCAGTGATAGGGGTCACCCAGCGTCAGCGAACGCCGCGGCACGCCGTGAAAGCTGACCAGCAACCGTTCGCCGCGGCCATGTTGCTGCCAGTGGTCGCGCACGCTGGTGGCCAGGGCGTCGATGTAGCCGGGGTCATCGTGGTAGTCGGCGACGAAGCGCAGTTCGGGCTGGCGACGCGCGCGGCGCGCCCAGTCGAGCACGGCGTCGGTGGCGCTGGCGGTGGTGGCGGCGGCGTATTGCGGGTACAGCGGCAGCACCAGAATGCGCGTCGCGCCGTCGGCTCGCAGGCCGTCCAGCACGCTGGCCACCGAAGGCTTGCCGTAACGCATGGCGTGGCGAACGATCAGGTCATGGCCGCGCTCGTTCAGCGCGGCGGCCAGGCCTTCGGCTTGCCGGGCCGTCCACACCGCCAGCGGCGAGCCTTCGGGCAGCCAGACGCTGGCGTACTTGGCGGCCGACTTGGCTGGGCGCGTGCGCAGGATGATGCCGTGCAGGATGAGCCACCAGATCAGGCGCGGAATCTCGACGACGCGAGGGTCGCTGAGAAACTGCGCCAGGTAGCGGCGCAACGCTGACGGTGTCGGTGCGTCGGGTGTGCCCAGGTTGACGAGCAGCACGGCGGTGCGCGCAGCGCTGCCATGGCGGTGGCTGGGCTCGGGTCGGAAGTTCATCGGGTGCGAGGGGCGCGCGAGGCCCGTGAGTTGGAGCGGCTGCGGCCGCCAGCGCCGGCCAGTGCGTTCAAGGCCGTGGCCAGAGCCCGGTCTGGGCCAGGTCGGCGAGCATGGCTTCCAGGTCCACGGGTTTGGACCAGCAGCCATGAAATCCCGCCGCCTGGGCGGGCTGGCGCACCTGGTCGGGATGGTCGGCCGAACACAGAAAGGCCGGCGCGTTGGCGCTGTCCATGCGCTGGCGCAGCGCGGGCAGCAAAGCGTAGCCTTCGGTGTCGGGCAGGTGGAGGTCGATGACCAGCACGTCGGGCTGCCAGTCGCCGACGATTTCCAGCGCTTCGGCGCCGGTGGCGGCAGTCTCCAGTTCCATGCCCTTGGCCATGCGGCAGGTCTCGGCGAACAGCATCGTGTTGATGCGGTCGTCGTCGACGTAGAGCACGCGCATGGTCAGCGGTTGCCGTGGTCGAACTGGAAGGCCGGCATGGCCTGGGGCTGGGTGTCGGCAAAGCGCAGCACGTCGAAGCGCACGCAAGCCGATGTCGGGTCGCTGGGCGAGCCGCCGAGGCCGATGGCGCCGTTGCCGTGCAAGGTGCAGCTGCCGCGGCGCAGGCTGACGATCTCGCCGTCGTTGAAGCGCACATAAGTGCCGTTGTAGCTGAGGTCGGTGAGCAGGAAACTGCCGCCATGCCAGTCGACCTTGGCGTGCGAGCGCGACACCCGGGAGTCGTCGACGCTGAAGGCGGCCTGCGGGCTGCGCCCCAGCACCACCGGCATTTGCTGACTGGCAAAGACCCGGGTGGCGTCGAGCCAGGCCAGGCGCAGGCCATCGGGCTCCAGCGCCACGGTGACATCGCCGCCGAACTGGGTGACGGCGCTGTCGCCGCCGCGGCGCCCGCCCATCACATGCACCGGCACCGGCTCGACGCGGCCGCGCAAGGTCAGGCGGTCGAGGCTGCGAAAGCGGGCGCGCTGGTCAGGTGACAGGCCTTGAAGGACATCGTCGGTGATCAAGGTCTCGTTGTCGCCGGCATGGTCGAGCAGCCGGGCGGCGACGTTGACGGCGTCGCCGTAACAATCACCCGCCATCTCCACCACTTCGCCGCGTGCCAGCGCGACTTGCAGCCGCAGTGCACGCAAGCCCGACGAGGCGCCGCGCTCGCGCCCCTTTTGCACCATCGACTCAAGCACGTCCTGCATCTGGGCGGCGGCCTGCACGGCCGGCCCTGGCGAGGTGAAGACGGCCATCAACCCATCGCCCAAGGTCTTGATGACCTGGCCGCCGAACTGCACCACCGGGCGACCCATGGCGTTGACACAATGGGTCACGACGGAGGTCGCTTCGGCATTGCCCAAGGTCTCGTACAGCGCCGTGCTGCCGCGCAGGTCGGCGAAGAGAACAGTGCGATCAGCAATCTGCGTCATGGTGCGCAAAGTGTAGCGTCCAGAAATGACAAAGGGCCAGGCAATGCCGGGCCCTTTGATACTGGCACCTGCCAGCTTTACAGGTTGTCCAGGTAGGTCCTGAGCTTGTGCCTGCGGCGCAGATCGCGTTGCCGCTGCGCGGCAGCCCGCTGGCGCGGGCCACCTATCAGGCCAACCCTTACAGGTTGTCCAGATAGGTCCGCAATTTGTCCGACCTGCTCGGGTGCTTGAGTTTGCGGATCGCCTTGGCTTCGATCTGACGGATGCGCTCGCGCGTGACGTCGAACTGCTTGCCGACTTCTTCCAGCGTGTGGTCGGTGCTCATCTCGATGCCGAAACGCATGCGCAGCACCTTGGCTTCGCGCGGCGTCAGGCTGTCGAGGATGTCTTTGACCACGTCGCGCAAGCCGGCTTGCATCGCCGATTCGTTCGGCGCCGTGTTGTTGGTGTCCTCGATGAAGTCGCCCAGGTGGCTGTCGTCGTCGTCGCCGATCGGCGTTTCCATGGAGATCGGCTCTTTGGC
>JAUYAJ010000314.1 GCA_030693565.1 Rubrivivax sp. | reverse complement strand
AGATGGCCGGCGCGCTGCAGGCGCTCGGCCGCCGGGCCGAGGCGGCGCACACCGTGGCCGCGGCGCTCGCCGATCTGCAGGATTTCCTGCAAACCGATGCCGACGACGCCGAGGCGCTGCGGCTGCGGCAGCGGGCGCTGGACCTGAGCGCCGCCATCAGCGGCTGAGGGCAGCCCCCCGACTCGCGGGGTCCGATGGGCGCCTTCGCAGGTCCCGCTCGCGTATCCAAGCTGAGGACAGGCGCAGCCCTGTCCATGCCGCACTTTCGTTGACCTTTGAAGGACACCCCATGAGCTTGACACTGAGCTCGCTGCGCCTGGCCGCTGGCGGCGCGCTGTTGGCAGCCGGACTGGCGCAGGCCGCCGCCGTCTATGGCCTGCGCGACCACTTCGACAGCCTGGGCGCGAGCTATCCCGTGCAATCGACCAGCAATCTGTGGACTTTTCATCGCGGCAGCTACACCAGCGCATTGCTCACGCCCAGCGGCGGCGGCTACTACGCCCCCGAGGTCTACCAGCAGATCGGGCTGCGCGTGGATGTCGGCACCATGGGCTGCACGCCGGGTTTCTGCAGCGTTCCGTTGGCGCACACGCTGGCCACCTTCGATGGCGTGTTCGTGCACCCCGGCGCATCGACCTCGACCGCCGCGGTGTTTCACGCGCCCACCGCGATGCGGCTGGACGAGATCGAACTGTGGAGCGAGACGGTGGCCAACGGCCACGTCAGCGACGGCCTGGACGCCCGCGTGCGCGCCATCATCGGCGGCGTCGCCCACGACATCGGCAGCTTCAACTTCAACCACGCCAACACGGCAACGGCCAAGCTGCAAAGCCTCTTTGCACCCGGCCTGGTGCTGGGCGCGGGCGACCTCGTCGAGATCCGCTACGGCGCCGGGCCCAGTGGCAGCTACCTCTACGACCACGGCAACGTCAACGTCTTCGTGCGCACCAGCGCGGTCAGTGCGCCGCCCAACCCCATGCCTGAGCCGGGCAGCCTGAGCCTGGTGGCGCTGGCCTCGCTGGGACTTCGTATGCGCGCCGGGCTCAGCGCGCGCGCCGCGCCTTGACGCTCGCAGCCAGCCCCTCAAGCACCTTGACCGAGTCGTCCCAGCCGATGCAGGCGTCGGTGATGCTGCGGCCGTAGTCCAGCTTGGCCGGGTCGTCCTTGCCGGCGCTGAACTTCTGCGCGCCGTCGTGCAAGTGGCTTTCGACCATGACGCCGAAGACGCAGCGGCCGCCGCCGGCGATCTGGGCGCCGACGTCCTTCATCACCTCGATCTGCCTCAGGTGCTGCTTGGAGCTGTTGGCATGGCTGGCGTCGACCATCAGCCGGCAGGGCAGCTTGGCCGCTTCGATCTCCTTGCAGGCCGCGGCGACGCTGGCGGCGTCGTAGTTCGGCGCCTTGCCGCCGCGCAGGATGACGTGGCAGTCCTTGTTGCCATTGGTCTGCACAATGGCGACCTTGCCGTTCTTGTGCACCGACAGGAAGTGGTGGCCGCGCGCCGCCGCTTGGATGGCGTCGGTGGCAATCCGGATGTTGCCGTCGGTACCGTTCTTGAAGCCGATGGG
>JAUYAJ010000312.1 GCA_030693565.1 Rubrivivax sp. | reverse complement strand
AGATGGCGATCGCCAAGGTGATCGGCGTCATGCGCGCACCTGGCTGTCAGCACCGCGCAGCACCTGGGCCAGGCCGATCAGCGTGCACAGCGCCAGCGGCGGCACCATGCAGACGTAGACCGCCCACTCGGGGAATCCGATCATCATCGTGCCCGCGTTCGAGCGCCAGGCGTTGATGCCGCCAATGCTGGTGCGCCAGGTCATCAAACCCAGCGTCAGCATGAACAGCAGCGCACCGAATCTGTCGAGCCAGTCGTTGGTGCGCGCCGAGGCGCGGCTGGTGAAGAAGTCGACGATGATGTTGCCGCGCTGGATCTGGCACCAAGGCAGGAAGAGCGCGATCGCCGCGCCGGCGGCTGCACCCGAGAGTTCGAAGTCGCCGACGATGGTCCAGCCCGTGGTGTTGCGTCCGATCAGGCTGGCGCAAGTCATCAGCGTGATCACCGTCAGCAGCACGCCGGCGGCGACAGCGCAGGCCTTGGCGAGGAATTCAAGCAGTTTCAAGCGTGACCTCTCAATGTCGGATGGCGGGTTGTCAGTACTGGCACGCCGGCAGCCGCAGGCGCAAGCCGTCCAGGCCGGCGTCGAGCTGGACCTGGCAGCTCAGGCGGCTGCCGGCGCTGGCGGGTTCGGCGGTCATCGCCAGCATCGCCAGTTCGTCGGTGCTCGCCGGTCGCAGGCGCGGCGCCCAGTCGTCGGCAATCACCACATGGCAGGTGGCGCAACTGAGCACGCCGCCGCAGTCGGCGGCAATGCAGTCGACGCCGGCGTCGCTGGCGTCGCTGGCGTCGCATATGGCGCGCATCAGGCTCTGGCCAGTGGCCACGCGCAGCGAATGCTGGCCACCGCTGGCGCTGTCGAGGTAGATGGTGATCATCAGAAGCGGCCGAAATACTCGCGCCGCAGCCAGGCGTCGCGGTCGCTGGCGCCGTCGTGGCGCACCAGTTCAGCGCGCTTGAGCTGGCTGTACCAGTCGACCAGCGGCGCGCCCAGGGCGCCGATCAGCACCGCGTCCCCGGCCAGGGCGTCGAGCGCTTCGCCCAGGCTGGCCGGCAAGGCCGGGCCGCCGTCGCCATAAGGCGCCTCGGTGGCGGGCGGCGCTGTCAGCTGGCGCTGGATGCCGTCGAGCCCGGCGTGGATCTGGGCGGCGATGCACAGGTAAGGGTTGGCCATCGGCTCGCCGAGCCGGTTTTCGATGCGTGTGCCGGGGTCGCCAGCGCCGCCGAGCACACGCAGCATGGCGCCGCGGTTGTCGCGCCCCCACAGCGCCGCGAGCGGCGCCATCGCATGCGGCCGAAAGCGTGTGTAGCCGCTGAGCGTGGGCGTGCAGAACGGCGTCAGCGCGCCGGCGTGGGCCAGCAGGCCGGCCAGGTAATGGGCTCCCAGGTCCGACAGCACATGGCGCGCGTCGGTCCGCGTGCTGCCCGGTTCTGGCTCATCGCGCATGCAGGCGTTGGCGCCGCTGTGCAGGTCGACCAGTGACTGATGCAGGTGCCAGCCGCTGGCCATGGCGCCGGGCAGCGGCGGCCGGCAGACGAAGCTGGCGTGGTAACCGGCGCGGCGCAGCGCCTGAATGACACCGTTGCGGAACAGCACCATCTGGTCGGCCGCGGCCAGCGCGTCGGTGGCGCCGAACACGGCCTCGACCTGGCTCGGTCCGAACTCGATCTCCAGCGAGGTCAGCGGCAGGCCCAGCCCCTGGGCGGTGTGCTGGACGATGCGCAGCGCCTCGTCGGCCTGGTCGGCCAGGGCCTCGGACAAGAGGTGGTGGCCGGGGTGGATGGGGCTGACGGCTGGCGGCTCGCTCGGCCAGTCCGCCGTCGCTGCCAGGCTTTGCCCGGCATCGAGGCGATAGATGTGGAATTCGACCTCGAGCCCGCAGCGCAGCCCCAGGCCAACGTCGGCCAGCCGCGTCAGCGCCGTCTGCAGCGCACGCCGCGGGTCGATGGTCACCGGCGTTGCATTGGCGAACCAGGGGTCGGCGCGCAGCCAGGCGGTGTTTGGCGCCCAGGGCAGCAGGCGCAGGCTGGCCGGGTCGGGCAGCAACTGCAGGTTGGCGGCCTGGGCGAAACCGGCCGGCACGAGGGTGGCATCGGCGCCGGCGTCGGCGTCGAAGACGGCAAACGCGGTGTGGTCGGCGCTGTCCTTGAGCAGCAAGGTGCCGACCATGCCGATGCCGGCGGTCAGCGCGTCGGCCAGCGCGCCCACCATCAAGGTCTTGGCGCGCAGCGCGCCATGGGCGTCGCACCAGGCGACGCGCACGCGGTCGATCTGGCGCTCGCGCAGCTGGTGCAAGACCTGCTCACACGCGGCGGCGCGCAGCGCGTCATGCACGCCGCAGCGTTCGGCGAACGAGGTCAAGCGGCCGCCCCGCTGGGGCTGGGCTCAGCGGTCAGCCAGTCGGCCTGTGCGCGCTTGGCCGTGGCTGCGGCGCGCCAGTGGGTTTCCCAGCCGCTGGCCGGGGCGATGCAGTCGATGGTGTCGGGCCCGCGGCAGGCGGCGGCTTCGGCGGCGCTCAGCGCCATCGGCGCTCGCCCGCCCGCCTCCACCGTGGCCATGGCCTGCAGCAACTGGCGGCGGTTGGCCATGATCACCTTGTCGCTGCTGCCCAGGTGTTCGCGGGTTCGATCCTGGATCGCACCCATGCTCTCCACTGCCCACTGGTCGTGGCGGTTGATGTCTTCTTCGCCCATGCCCAGGTAGGTGCGGGTGCGCTGCTGTTCGGCGTCGAAACCCCAATGGTCGTGGCGGCCGTGCAGCGGCAGGTAGTCGGGCAGCGAGACGCCCGCCAGGCGCTGGCGGCGCATGGTCTCTTTGTCGAGCGCGCCGCCGAAACTGGTGAAGAAGCTGTACCAGTAGGTATGGGTGTCGTCGACCGGCACATGCAGCTGGGTGATGGTGACGCTTTCCGACAGCGGAATGACGAAGGTGTGCGGGAACACCGCGTGGGTCACGCGCACATGGGTCAGTGCGTCGGTCATCGCGCGCAAGGTGGTCAGCCGGGTGATGCCGTCGGCGACGACCTCGTGGCGGATCTCGGGGCTGCAGAACTCGCGCATCACCCGCGTCATCGGCCAGCGCTCGCCGCCGACGCTGCCGGCGCTGGCAGCGCGGAACTGGCGGCCGAAGGTGTCGTCCAGGTTGTCGTCCTGCAAGTAACGGTGCAGGAAAGACGGGTGCGCCGGGTCGATGCCGACTTCGAAGGCCTGCAGCCAGTTGCAATGCCACAGGCCTTTGAAGGCAAAGCTGTGGCTGGCCGGGGCGCTGAAGCAGTCGAAGTGCGGCAGCGCCGGTGGCGCCGAGCCCTCGGGCCCGAGCCACGCGAACAGCACGCCCGACTGTTCCAGCACCGGGTAGCAGCGCTGGCGCACGCGCTGGCACAGCGTCGAACCCATGGGTTCGGCCGGCGTTTCCAGGCAGCGGCCGTCGACGGCGAACTTCCAGCCGTGAAACGGGCAGCGCAAGCCGTCGTCTTCGTGGCGGCCGAACGACAGATCGGCGCCGCGATGCGGGCAGTCGCGGTCAAGCAGGCCCCAGCGGCCGTCGCCGTCGCGAAACAGCACCAGGTCCTGGCCGAGCAGGCGCACCGCCTTCACCGGCCGCTGCGCCATGCGCGGGTCGAGCGCGGCGTCGAACTCGTCGACCAATGCCGCCGGCTGCCAGTAGCTGCGCATCAGCGCGCCGCCGGCCGTGCCGGGGCCGATGCGGGTGAGGCGTTCGTTCTGCTGGGCGTTCATGGCGTTGGCTGGTGAGTGCGGGCCAGTCTAGGCAGCGCCAGCAGCGCCGGCAAGTTGCTGAAATCCCCTGTGCGGGCAGGCGTGCGACTCAGCTGGTGCGGCGCATGGCCTGGTGTTCGATGCCGGCTTCCTGGAAAGCAGCGCCGTCATTGACAAAGCCGGCGCGGCGGTAGAAGGCCACCGCGCTGGCCTGTGCGTGCAGCATCAATTCGGCCTCGCCGCGCTGATGCGCCGCGCCGGCCAGCGCTTCGAGCACCGCGCGGCCGACACCGCTGCCGCGCTGCGCCGCCAGCACCGCCATGCGGCCGATCTTGCCCAGCCCGGGCGCGTGCGCGACCAGGCGCCCGCTGGCCAGTGGCAGGCCGAAGCGATTGACGGCGACGGCGTGCACGGCCTCGGTGTCGGCGTCGTCGCAGACCATGTCGGCGGGGATCTTCTGTTCGTCGACGAAGACGGCGTGGCGGATCCCCTTCGCCTCGGCGCCGAGTTGCTCCCAGCTGCCCAGGCGCAGGTCGAACATGGTCTCGCCGGCCTCGAAGGCGGTGAGCACGTCGCGCAAGTCCTGCGGCACCGGCCGGCTGGTCTGGCTGGCGGGATCGGCGAAGACATAGACGAGCTCGCCGCTGACCAGCAGCTGTTCGCCGCGGAACAGTGCGGCGCTGAACAGGATCGACGAAGTGCCAATGCGCGCGCAGCGGATGCCGACCTCGCACAGCTCGTCGTAGCGCGCCGAGCCCAGGTATTCGACCGTGGCCTTGCGGACGAAGAGGTCGCCGCCCAGCATCGCCATCGTCTCGTGATACGGCATCGCCAGCGCCCGCCAATAGCCGGCGACGGCGGTGTCGAAGTACATCAGGTAATGACCGTTGAAGACGATCTTCTGCAGGTCGACCTCGGCCCAGCGCACGCGCAGCCGTTCGAGGTGACGGAAATCGCTGCGTTTCATGCGCTCCAAGCTCCTTTCAATGCGTCAGCCGCGGCTTGCTGGGCCGTTGATGCTTCCTTGAGCACCCGGCCCATCTTGATGAAGTCGTGGGTCACGCCGCGGTACAGCTCCAGCGCCACCGGCACGCCGGCGGCGCGCAGGCGGTCGGCATAAGCCAGGCCTTCGTCGACCAGTGGGTCGCATTCGGCCAGGATCACACAAGCCGGGGCGACGCCGTCGAGGTCGGGCGCGTTGAGCGGCGCGAAGCGCCAGTCGCGGCGGTGGTGGTAGGGAATCACATGGTCGAAAAACCAGGCGATCGCCGCCGCGTCGAGCAAGAAGCCGTTGGCGAACAAGCGATGCGAGGGCGTATCGGCATGGGCGGTGGTGCCGGGCGTGATCAGCAGTTGCAGCGCCAGCGCCAGGCGGGCGTCGCGCGCCAGCAGCGCGCACACCGCGGCCAAGGTGCCGCCGGCGCTGTCGCCGCCCACGGCCAGCCGGCTCCCGTCGACGCCCACGGCATCGGCATTCGCCGCCAGCCACTGCAGCGCCGTCCAGGCGTCGTCGACGGCGGCCGGGAACGGGTGTTCGGGCGCCAACCGGTAGTCCAGCGAGATCACCGCGCCGCCGCTGCGCAGCGCGAGCTGGCGGCACAGGCTGTCGTGCGTTTCGATACCGCCGATGACAAAGCCGCCGCCGTGGCAGTACAGCAGCGCTGGCAACGACGGGGAAGCCGGTGCGTTGGCATACAGCCGCGCCGCCAGCGTGGCGCCGCCGGGGGCGGGAATCTGCAAGTCCTCGACGCGCGCCAAGGGCGCGCGCGGCGGCTCCAGCACTTCGGCAGCGACGCGGTAGCTCAGGCGCGCCTGCGCCGGCGTCATGGCGTAGACGGGTGTTCGCCCAGCGCGCTGGATGCGCTCGAGCAAGCCGGCCATCACCGGCGTCAGCAACTGGGTACTCAAGGAAATCCGCAGGACAGGCCGGCGCCCGGGCGACGCATACTTTGGGTCAGTCCACCGTCAAGAAGAGAGCTCATGGCCCGCATTCTGTACCTGACCCAGATCGAGATCGACTTCGGCGCTGTCAGCCAGTTGCCCGCCGAGTGCGAGCGCGTGGGCATGCGCAAGCCGCTGATCATCACCGACGCCGGCGTGCGCGCTGCCGGCGTGCTGGACAAAGCCTTGTCAGCCTGGGGCGCCCTGCCCCCGGCGGTGTTCGACCAGACGCCGTCCAACCCCACCGAAGCGGGCGTGCGCGCCGCGCTGGCGGTGCTGCGCCAGTCCGGCTGCGACGGCCTGGTGGCGGTTGGCGGCGGCTCCAGCATCGACCTGGCCAAGGGCCTGGCCATTGCCGCCACCCACGAAGGCGCGCTCAAGACCTACGCCACCATCGAAGGCGGGAGCCCGAAGATCAGCGACCGCGTGCTGCCGCTGATCGCCGTGCCGACCACCGCCGGCACCGGCAGCGAAGTGGCGCGCGGCGCCATCCTGATCGTCGATGACGGCCGCAAGCTCGGCTTTCACAGCTGGCACCTGATGCCCAAGGCCGCCATCCTCGACCCCGAATTGACGCTCGGCCTGCCGCCGCTGCTGACCGCGGCCACCGGCATGGACGCCATCGCCCATTGCCTGGAGACCTTCATGGCGCCGGCGCTGAACCCGCCGGCCGACGGCATTGCGCTCGACGGCCTGGCGCGAGGCTGGGCCCACATAGAACGCGCCACCGCCGACGGCAACGACCGCGACGCGCGCTGGAACATGATGAGCGCCAGCATGCAAGGCGCGCTGGCGTTCCAGAAAGGGCTGGGCTGCGTGCATTCGCTCAGCCACAGCCTGGGCGGCGTCAATCCGCGGCTGCACCACGGCACTTTGAACGCGGTGTTCCTGCCCGCCGTCGTGCGCTTCAATGCGGCGGCCGAGTCGATCCAGAGCGAGCGCCGGCTGCAGCGCATCGCCGCCGCGATGGGCCTGGCCGGCTGCGACGCCGAAGGCAATGCGGTGGCCGAGGCGATCCAGGCGATGAACCAGCGCCTGGGCCTGCCTGCCGGGCTGGCGGCGATGGGGGTGACCGACGCGCTGTTCGAACGCATCATCGACGGCGCGATGGCCGACCACTGCCACAAGACCAACCCGCGGCTGGCCTCGCGCGGCGACTACCGCGCGATGCTGCAGGCCGCGATGTGAATCACTCCAAGGTGACGCCGCTGCGTTTGACGACCTCGCCCCAGCTCGCGAACTCGCTGCGCAGATAGGCCTGCGCTTCTTCGGGCGAGGCGCTGCTGCGCGGCAGCAGGCCCAGGCCGGTCATGCGCTGCTCGAATTCCGGCGCCCTCGTCACCTGCATCAACGCGCCATAGGTTTTGGCGACCAGCGCCTTCGGCGTGCCTGCCGGGTAGGTCAGCATCAGCCAGGTGACGGCGTTGAACTTCGGCAAACCTTGCTCGGCCAGCGTCGGTCCCGCCAGCGCGCCGCCCAGCCGCACGGCACTGCCGGCGCCGATCAGCTGCAGCTTGCCGCTCTGCACATGCGGCAACACCGCCGCGGCGGTTTCGAGCGCGATCGAGACGTTGCCGGCCATCACGTCGGTCAGGCCGCGCGCGCTGCCCTGGTAAGGCACATGGGTGATCTTCAGGCCCGCGGCGCGCTTGAGCTCTTCCATCGCCAGGTGCGACACCGTGCCGTTGCCCGAAGAGGCATTGGTCAATTTGTCGGGGTTGGCTTTGGCATGCTGGATCAGTTCGGCCAGGTTCTTCGCCGGCACTGTCGGGTTGGCAACCAGCACGAACGGCAGGTCGCCGACCAGGCCGACCGGCTCGAAGTCTTTCAGCGTGTCGTAAGGCACGCTCTTGTACATGTGCGGGTTGGTCGCCAGCGCCGACATGTGGGCCAGCATCATCACGCTGCCGTCGGCCGGCGACTTGGCCAGCTGGCCCAGCGCCAGGCTGCCGCCCTGCCCAGGCCGGTTCTCGACGACGTAGTTGTCGCCGGTGACGGCGCGCAGGTTGTCGGCCAGCAGCCGGGCCACGATGTCGGTGGCCTGGCCGGGCGGGAAGCCGACGATGAGCTTGACGGTGCGGGCGCCGGGCGCCGGCGCCTGGGCCGCGCTGGCGCCGCAGAACAAGGCGGCCAGGGCCGCGGTGATGAGCAGTCTGCGTTTCATCGGTTTGTCTCCTCGTTGTGGACTGGATGGGTCAGCGTGCAAACGGCGCCAGGTGGCGCAGCAAGGCGGCGTTGAAAGCCGCCGTCTGGTCGATGTGGGGCAGGTGGCCGGCGTCGGCGATGAGTTCGAAGCGTGCGCCGGGGATGAGTGATTGCAGGGCCTGCATCGCCGCAGGCAGCGGGCCGTCGTTGGCGCCGACGAGCAAGGTCGTCGGCGCCGTGATGCGGCCCAGCCCGGCGATCCAGTCCAGCCCCTGGATCGCTTGCGCGCAGCCGACGAAGCCGTCGACCGAGGTACCGGCCACACGCTCCTTCACGCCTTGCGCGATGTCCGGGTGGGCGGCAACGAAGGCGGGGCCGAACCAGCGCTCGCAGGTGGCGTCGGCCAGCGCCGCGCAGCCGTGCTGGCGCGCGCTGGCGATGCGCTCGTTCCAGACCACACCCATCGTGCCCGGCATGTCGGCGCGGGCGTCGCAGACCAGCAGGCTGAGCAGCCGCTGCGGGTGGGCGATGGCCAGGCCGAGCGCGCTCATGCCGCCCAGCGACAGCCCGATCAGATGGGCGCGCGTGATGCGCAGCGCGTCCAGCACCGCCACCGTGTCGGCCACCAGGTCGGCCATCGCATAAGGCGGCGGCGGCGCGTCGCTGTCGCCATGGCCGCGGGTGTCGATGCAGACCACGCCAAAACCGCCTTCGGCCAGCAGCTCGGCCTG
>JAUYAJ010000298.1 GCA_030693565.1 Rubrivivax sp. | reverse complement strand
CGACGACGGCGCGGTCACCAAGGTCAGCTATGCGCAACTGCTGGCCCAGGTCTGCAAGACCGCCAATGCGCTCAAGGCCAGCGGCGTCAAGAAGGGCGACCGCGTCATCATCTACATGTCGATGGGCGTCGACGGCGTGGCGGCAATGCAAGCTTGCGCGCGCATCGGTGCCACGCACTCGGTGGTGTTCGGCGGCTTCTCGGCGCAAAGCTTGCGTGACCGCATCGAAGACACCGGCGCCGTTGCCGTGCTCACCGCCGACCAGCAGGTGCGCGGCGGCAAGCACCTGCCGCTCAAGGCCATCGTCGACGAAGCGCTGGTGCTGGGCGGCTGCGACAGCGTGAAGACCGTCATCGTCACTCGCCGCACCGGCAACGAGGTGCCGTTCAAGGCGCCGCGCGACGTCTGGATGCACGAGCTGCTGGCCGGGCAGAGTGATGTCTGCGAGCCCGAATGGGTGGGCGCCGAGCACCCGCTGTTCCTGCTCTACACCTCGGGTTCGACCGGCAAGCCCAAAGGCGTGCAGCACAGCACGGGCGGCTACTTGCTGCATGCGGCGCTGACCACGCTGTGGACTTTCGACCTCAAGCCCGACGACGTCTTCTGGTGCACCGCCGACATCGGCTGGGTCACCGGCCACACCTACATCACCTATGGCCCGCTGGCGCTCGGTGGCACCGAAGTGGTGTTTGAGGGTGTGCCGACCTTTCCCGACGCCGGCCGTTTCTGGAAGATGATCCAGGACCACCGTGTCAGCATCTTCTACACCGCGCCGACGGCGATCCGCTCGCTGATCAAGGCCGCCGAAGGCAACGCCGCGGTCCACCCCGACCGCTACGACATGAGCAGCCTGCGCATCCTCGGGTCGGTGGGCGAGCCGATCAACCCGGCGGCTTGGGAGTGGTATCACAAGCATGTCGGCGGTGGCCGCTGCCCGATCGTCGACACCTTCTGGCAGACAGAGACCGGCGGCCACATGATGACGCCGCTGCCGGGCGCGACGACGCTGGTGCCGGGTTCGTGCACCTTGGCGTTTCCGGGCATCGTGGCGGCGGTCGTCGACGAGACCGGCAAGGACGTGCCCAACGGGCAGGGCGGCATCCTGGTGGTGAAAAAGCCCTGGCCGAGCATGATCCGCGCCATCTGGGGCGACCCCGAGCGCTTCAAGAAAAGCTACTACCCGGCCGATTTCCAGGGCAAGTACTACCTGGCGGGCGACGGCGCGATCCGCGACGCCAAGACTGGCTACTTCACGATCACCGGCCGCATCGACGACGTGCTCAACGTGTCCGGGCACCGCATGGGCACGATGGAGATCGAGTCGGCGCTGGTCTCGCACACCGAACTGGTGGCCGAGGCGGCGGTGGTCGGGCGGCCGGACGACACCACGGGCGAGGCGATCTGCGCCTTCGTCGTGCTCAAGCGTCCGCGTCCGACGGGTGACGAGGCCAGGAAGATCGCCGCCGAGTTGCGGGCCTGGGTGGCCAAGGAGATTGGCCCGATCGCCAAGCCCAAGGAGATTCGTTTCGGCGACAACCTGCCCAAGACACGTTCGGGCAAGATCATGCGCCGGCTGCTGCGCTCGATCGCCAAGGGTGAAGCCATCACCCAAGACACCAGCACGCTGGAGAACCCCGCGATCCTGGAGCAGTTGGCGCAGGCCAACTGATTCAGGCTGCGCGTCAGCGCAGGGCCGTCGCCGCAGGCGGCGGACATCGAGGGGCTTGGGGTGCACTCATGTCGCGCAGCGACGTGGGTGCGCACCAGAACCCGCGGGAAGAGCAGTTGGCCCAGGCCAACTGATCCAGGGCCCGGCGGACCGCGGCGCGCAGCGCCAGTTAGCACCCAGACCCACTACTTCAGCGACATCACCCAAGCCGCGAGCTGTCGTGCTTCGTCGGCGGTGACCTTCGGGTTGGCCGGCATCGGCACCGGACCCCAGGCGCCGGAGCCACCCTTGACGATCTTGTCGGCCATGCGGGCGACGGCGTCGGGCTGGCTCGCATAACGAGCCGCGATGTCCTTGAACGACGGCCCCACCAGCTTGCGCTCGACGGCGTGGCAGCCCATGCAGATGCGGCTGCGTGCCAGTTCGGGGCTGGCCAGGGCAGGCAGCGCCGTCCACAAGGCGGTGGCGACGAGGAGGGCGCTACGGATCATGGAGGCTTCGGCTACATTCAAGCGGCCATCTTATCGCCTGACCTTCACATGTGGTTCCTGATTGCCGGGCTAGCACTGCTGGCGCTGAAGTTTGCCGACATCGGGCCGGTGGCCGAGTGGTCCTGGCTCTGGGTGCTGTCGCCCTTTGGTCTGGCGGCGCTGTGGTGGGCGCTGGCCGACGCCACCGGGCTGACGCGCCGGCGCGCCATGCGCAAGGAAGACGAGCGCAAGGCCGAACGTCGCGAGCGTTCGCTCAAGGCGCTGGGACTGGACACGCGGCGCGACAAGCATGCGCGAGCGGTGCACGACCAGGATCGCCGCAAGCAGCCTGATCCGCGCCCCGAAGATGACCGGGGGCCGCAACAGCGGCCCTAGCCGGGCTCAGAACTTGTCGAGCACGGCGCCGCTGCTGGCGCTGCTGGTGTTGCGGGCGAACTTGGCCATCACGCCGCGCGAGTGGCGCGGTGCCGGCGCCGTCCAGGCGGCGCGCCGGCGCGCCAGTTCAGTCGCGTCGACCACCAATTCCAGCAGCAGGCGATGGGCATCGATGGTGATGGTGTCACCTTCTTGCACCAGCGCAATCGCGCCGCCTTCAGCGGCTTCGGGCGCGACATGGCCGACCACCATGCCCCAGGTGCCGCCCGAAAAGCGGCCGTCGGTGATCAGGCCGACACTTTCGCCCAGGCCTTGACCGATCAGCGCCCCGGTGGGCGCCAGCATCTCGGGCATGCCCGGTCCGCCCTTGGGGCCGAGGTAGCGCAGCACCATGATGTCGCCAGCGACGATCTGGCTCGCCATGATGGCGGCCAGCGCCGACTGCTCGTCGTCGAAGACGCGCGCCGGCCCGGTCATGACCGGGTTCTTCAAGCCGGTGATCTTGGCCACGCAGCCTTCGGTGGCCAGGTTGCCTTTGAGGATGGCCAGGTGACCCTGGGCGTACATCGGGTTGCTCAGCGGCCGGATGACGTCCTGGTCGCTGCGCAGCGGCGGCTCGTCGGCCAGGTTCTCGGCCAGGGTCTTGCCGGTGATGGTGATGCAGTCGCCGTGCAACAGGCCGGCGTCGAGCAGCAGCTTCATCACCGCCGGAATGCCGCCGGCGCGGTGGAGGTCGATCGCCAGGTACTTGCCGCTGGGCTTGAGGTCGCAGACCACCGGCACCTTGCGGCGCACACGCTCGAAGTCGTCGATGGTCCACTCGACGCCGGCGGCATGGGCGATGGCCAGGAAGTGCAGCACCGCATTGGTCGAGCCGCCGGTGGCCATGATCACGGCGACGGCGTTTTCGATGCTCTTGCGGGTGACGATGTCGCGCGGCTTGAGGTCGATCTTGACCGCGGCCACCAGCGCCGCCGCGGCCGCCTGCGTGTGGGCCAGGATCGGGTCTTCGACGTTGGCCATGGTCGACGAGAACGGCAGCGCCATGCCCAGCGCCTCGAACGACGACGACATCGTGTTGGCCGTGTACATGCCGCCGCACGAGCCGCTGCCGGGAATGGCGCGGCGCTCGATCTGGCAGAAATCTTCTTCGCTCATCTTGCCAGCGCTGAACTGGCCCACGGCCTCGAAGACGCTGACGATGTTGAGGTCCTCGCCCTTGTAGCGGCCCGG
>JAUYAJ010000292.1 GCA_030693565.1 Rubrivivax sp. | reverse complement strand
CTGGCTGGAAGCCGGCGCCGGCCTGCCCGCCATCGAAGAACGTGCCCCCACCGACACCGCCTGGCTGTTCTACACCAGCGGCACCACCGGCCGCCCCAAAGGCGTGACGCTGACACAGCGCAACCTGCGCTGGGCCAGCATGGCCTACGTGGCCACGGTGCAGTCGGTGGCGGCGGGCGACAGCTGCCTGCACCCGGCGCCGCTGTCGCATGGCAGTGGCCTGTACCACCTGCCTTATGTGATGAACGGCGGCGTCAATGTGGTGCCGGCGTCGGGTGGCCTCGACGAAGCCGAATTCTTTGCGCTGGCCGCGCACTGGCGGAAGGCGTCATGCTTCGCCGCGCCGACCATCGTCAAACGGCTCGCCGCGCATGCGCAGCAACACCGGCCGCCGCTCGACGGCCTGGCCACCATCGTCTACGGCGGCGCGCCGATGTACCTGGCCGACCTCGAGGCGGCGCGCGACGCGCTCGGCCCGCACCTGGCGCAGATCTACGGCCAGGGCGAAAGCCCGATGACCATCACCGTGCTGCCGCGCTCGATGATCGACGACAGCGCCCACCCGCGCTGGCGCCAGCGCATGGCCTCGGTGGGGGTGGCGCAGCCGATGGTCGAGGTCGAGATTCGCAGCGCCGACGGCAAGCCGCTGGCCATGGGTGAAGCGGGCGAGGTCTGCGTGCGCGGCGAGGTCGTGATGGCCGGTTACTGGCGGCAACCCGACGCGACGGCGGCCGCGCTTCGGGGTGGCTGGCTGTGGACCGGCGACATCGGCAGCCTCGACGACGAAGGCTGCCTGACCTTGCTCGACCGCAGCAAGGACCTCGTCATCAGCGGAGGCAACAACATTTATCCGCGCGAGGTCGAGGAAGTCTTGCTGACGCACCCGGCAGTGGCCGAGGCCAGCGTCATCGGCCGGCCCGACCCGACCTGGGGTGAGTCGGTGGTGGCTTATGTGGTGGCGCGCGATCCGGCGGCAACGGCCGGCTTGGCGGCGCTGCTCGACGCTCTCTGCCTGGCCCACCTGGCGCGTTACAAGCGCCCCAAGGACTACAGATTCGTCGAACTGTTGCCCAAGAACAACTACGGCAAGGTGTTGAAGACCGCGCTGCGTGATGCCGAGGCCAGGGCCGAGGCCAGGGCCAAGCCGCGTTGAGGGGCCGAACTTGCCCTTCAGGTGGGTCAGATCGGACTGGTGTCCAGCCGCGCTTGCAGCCGCAGCGCTGCGGCGCGCACGGCCTCGCTGGCCGAAGCCGCCGCCAGTGCCAGGCACTCGCGGGCATAGTCGGGCTCGGTCTGCAGGCGTTCGACGTGGACGCGGTGGCCCTCGCCCGCCAGCAGCCATTTGAGGTCGATGATCTCGACCAGCTGCAGTGCCTGTCTTTCGTCCGTGCTCAAGGCGTTCATGGATTCCTGTCGTTTGCCCTCCATGAACACCATAACGCGGTTGGATGGCATGAGGCTGACAGCGCTCTGGACTGAACTCCCCAGACAATCGCATTCTTTTTTCCGCCCCTGAGACCCCGCCGATGACGCCGCCGCCGCCGCTGACCGCCCTTTCTGACCTTGACGCCCAGCTTGCCGCTGCCGGCTATGCGGTGCTTGATGCCGCCTCGCTGGCACGTCTTGCCGACATCGATCCGCAAGCACTGGCGGCTTGGGCACCGCACTGGAACGCGCTGCCGCCCGACACCCATCTGCGCGACGGCGGCCGCTACCGGCGCCGCCGCCACGGCTGCTTCATCGTCGACAGCGACCGCGTTCAGGCGGTGCCGCACCGCGCCCACTGGCAGCCGGTTGAATACAACGCCTTGCACGGCGGCATCGAACGCTGGTTCGAGCCACTGGCCGCAGACATGGTGGCCGATCCGGCCTGGGCCGCGCTGCTGTCCGGCCTGGCGCGGCATGCCGGCGCTGGCATGGCCGGGCCCTGGTTCGTCGAGGCGCACCCGTTTCGCATCGACACCACCGACGGCATCGGTCGCCCGACGCCCGAAGGCGCGCACCGTGACGGCGTCGACCGGGTCGCGGTGCTGCTGGTCGGGCGCGACAACGTCAAAGGTGGTGAGACCCGGGTCTTCGACGCGCGCAGCCCGCATGGCGTGCGCTTCACGCTGACCGAGCCCTGGAGCGCCTTGCTGCTCGACGACGCCCGGGTGATCCACGAAAGCACGCCGATCCAACCGCTGGACCCGGCGCTGCCGGCCCACCGCGACACCCTGGTGCTGACTTTTCGCCGCGCCGGCTTCCAGGGCCCGAACACCGACACTGCGAACCCATGAAACCAGCCCTGACCATCCACCACGACGACATCGTCGCCGCCGCCCGCCGCCTGGCCGGCATCGCCCACCGCACCCCGGTGCGCAGTTCGCGCACCGCCGACGCCCGCACCGGTGCGACGCTGTTCTTCAAGTGCGAGAACTTTCAGCGCATGGGCGCTTTCAAGTTCCGCGGCGCCTACAACGCGCTGGCGCGCTTCACGCCCGAACAGCGCCGCCACGGCGTCATCGCCTACAGCTCGGGCAACCACGCGCAGGCCATCGCCTTGTCGGCGCAGCTGCTGGGCATGCCCTCGGTGATCGTGATGCCGCACGACGCGCCGCCGGCCAAGCTGGCGGCCACGCGCGGCTACCAGCAAGGCCGCGCCGGCAGCGAGGTCATCCTCTACGACCGCTACACCGAAGACCGCGAAGCGATCGGCGCGCGCATCGCCAGCGAGCGCGGCATGACGCTGATCCCGCCTTACGACCACCCCGACGTGATGGCAGGGCAGGGCACGGCAGCGCTCGAACTGCTGGAAGAAACCGGGCCGCTCGACGCCTTGCTGGTCTGCGTCGGCGGCGGCGGGTTGATCGCCGGCTGCGCGGTGGCGGCCAAGCGGCTGGCCCCGGGCATCGAGGTCTGGGGCGTCGAGCCCGAGGCCGGCAACGACACCCAGCAAAGCCTGGCGCGCGGCGAGATCGTCCACATCGACACGCCCAAGACCATCGCCGACGGCGCTCAGACCCAGCACAGCGGCGTCTTCACCTTCCCGGTGATCCAGGCGCTGGCGGCCGGCATCGTCACCGTCAGCGACGCTCAGCTGGTGGCGACGATGCGCTTCTTCGCCGAGCGCATGAAGATGGTCGTCGAGCCCACCGGCTGCCTGGGCGCGGCGGCGCTGCTCGAAGGCGCAGCCGGCCTGCCCGACCTGCGCGGCCGGCGCGTGGGCATCATCCTCAGCGGCGGCAACGTCGACCTGGCGCGTTATGCGTCGATGCTGGCCTGACGTCCCGGCGGCAGGTGCTGCGGCGAGGTCACGCCCATCGACACGTAGATGCTGGTCAGCGCCTCCATGCCGACCTCGGCCGGCGTGATCCAGTCCTCGGGCACGAAGAGCAGGCCGCCGCCCACCGGCACCGGCGCCGTCGGCACCAGCACGGCCAGGTAGTTGCGCCCGCCCAGATCGATCGGCTTGGGCGTTGACAGCAAGGCCAGCACCGCCGCCCCGCCCGGGCCGCCGAAGTGGCACCAGACGGCGCGCATCGAGCGCGTGCCGTCCTGCTCACGCTGGGCGAACAGCCCGACCATCTTGGTCACCAGTTCGTAGACCGTGCGCACCAGCGGTATGCGCTGCAGCACGGCGCCCAGCACCTTGGACGCGCCGTGCTGCAAGCCGGCCTGCACGACCAGCCCGAGGCCGAAGATCGCCGCCGCGACGAGGCCGACGCCCATGACGTAGCCCACCAGTTCGGAGCCGGTCACGCCCAGTCCGATGGCAACCATCACGCCGCCGATGGCGCTGTCGGGCCCGAACCAGCGGAACAGCAGGCTGGCGGCCCACCAGAAGATGGCGATGGTGGCGGCCAGCGGCAGCGCGGCCAACAAGCCGGTGACGAAGGTGCGCAGCAGGTAGGCCGATGACATGTTCATCGGCGCGATTATCCAGCCCGGCATCGCCGGGCCGAGGCCGGCGGCTGCGTTATGGTCACGCTCCTGATTCCCTGCCAGGAGAGCCCATGACCGAAGCGAACAAGCCCGCCGCCGACGGCGACACCGACAAAGCTGCCAAGGCGCAGCGCGAGCGCGTCGACAAGCTGCTGGCCCAGCCCGCGGCGCTGAGCAGCGGCAGCATCAAGCTGGGCGGGCGCAAGTTCGAATACGGCGTCGAAGTCGCCTTCATGCCGGTGGTGGCCGACGGGCTGGACGCCTCGCAGAGCGAGCCGCTGGCCGCGGTGATGACCACCGCCTACCTGCAAAAAGGCAGCGACGCGCGCACGCGGCCGGTTTGTTTTGCCTTCAACGGCGGCCCGGGGTCGGCGTCGATCTGGCTGCACCTGGGCGCGCTCGGCCCCAAACGTGTCGTCGTGCCCGACGACGGCGCGATGCCGGTGCCGCCTTATGCGGTGGCCGACAACCCGCTGAGCTGGTTCGAACATTTCGACCTCGTCTTCATCGACCCGCCGCACACCGGCTGGTCGACCACCGCCAGCGAGGCAGCGCGCAAGAAGATGCTGTCGGTGGACGGCGACGTCGACGCGCTGGCCGAGGTGATGCGGGTCTGGCTGACGCGCCAGCGCCGCTGGGGCTCGCCGGTCTACCTGGCCGGCGAAAGTTACGGCACGACGCGCGGCGCCGCGCTGGCCGACAAGCTGCAGGGCATGGGCGTGGCGCTGAGCGGGTTGATCCTGGTGTCTTGCGCGATGGACTTGCAAAGCATCGTCTTCGCGCCCGGCAACGACTTGCCTTACTCGCTGTTCCTGCCCGCGCTGGCCAACACCGCCCAGTACCACGGCTTGCTGCGCGGCGGCCCGGCGGCGTCGCCGCAAGCCGCGCGCGAGGCCGCCGAGGCCTTCGTTCACGAGGAATACACCGCGGCGCTGCAGGCCGGCGCGCGCCTGAGCGAGCGCCAGCGCAGCCGCGTTGCCCGCCGCGTCGCCGAACTCACCGGCTTGCCGCTGGCCCTGGTCGAAGAAAAGAACCTGCGCATCAGCGCCCAGACCTTCTTCTTCGAGGCCTTGCGGCCGCAGGGCCGCATCGTCGGCCGGCTCGAATCGCGGGCCAGCGGGCCGATGGCGGCCAGCCGCGGCCGCGACTGGGAGTTCGACCCCGGCATCGACGCCATTGCCGCGCCTTACACGATGGCGGCGATGGCGTATTTCGGCGAACAGCTCGGCCTGCGCTCGGAGCAGCGCTACCAGGTGCTGGCGATGGACGTCAACCGCGGCTGGAACTGGAGCCGCGGCGAAGCCCGGGGCAACTCGTTCACTTCGACCAGCCCCGACCTGGCGCGCGCGATGCGCCGCAACCCGCACCTGAAGGTGTTTGTTGCCAGTGGCCGCTATGACCTGGGCACGCCGTACAGCGCCAGCGACTGGTCGTTGGCCCAACTCGACGCCCCGGCCGAAGTGCTGGCGCGCGTGCAACACCATTACTACGACGCCGGCCACATGATGTACACCCGTGAAGCTGACTTGACCCAGCTCAAGACCGACCTGGCGGCCTGGCTGGGATCATGAGTCTTTGATTCCAGCAAGGCCTACTTCATGCACATCGGCATCCTCACCGGCGGCGGCGACTGCCCGGGGCTGAACGCAGTCATCCGCGCCGTCACGCTGGCGTTGATCAACGAATGCGACGCCCGCGTCACCGGCATCGAGCGCGGTTTTCTCGGCTTGATGACACGCAGCGTGCGGCCGCTCGACGCCGGCGCCGTGGCCGGCATCCTGGCCGAGGGCGGCACCATTCTGGGCACCCACAACCAGTGCGATCCTTTCCACTACTTCGGCGCCGGTGGCGCCGACCGCTCGGCCGACGCCATGGCGACGGTGAAGGCGCTGGGCCTGGACGCCTTGGTGGCCATTGGCGGTGACGGCACGATGGCCATCGCGCACCAGTTCGAGGCCCTGGGCCTGCCGGTGGTCGGCGTGCCCAAGACCATCGACAACGACCTCTACCTGACCGACCGCACCTTCGGTTTCGACAGCGCGGTGGCGGTGGTGGCCGAGGCGCTGGACCGGCTGTCGACGACGGCGCGCAGCCATGGCCGGGTGATGATCGCCGAGACCATGGGCCGCTACGCCGGCTGGATCGCGCTCGAAGGCGGCATGGCGGGTGGCGCCCATGTCATCCTGATCCCCGAGATCGAGTTCGACCTCGCCGCGGTGGCAGCCCACTGCAAGGCGCGCGAGCAGCACGAAGGCCACACCATCATCTGCATCGCCGAAGGCGCTTGCGAACAAGGCGCCGGCATGACGGTGCGCAGCACCATCGCCGCCAGCCCGGACCCGCTGCGCTTGGGCGGCGTCGGCCATGTGTTGCAGCAGCGCCTGCAGCCGCTGCTGGACAGCGAAGTCCGCACCACGTTGCTCGGCCACGTGCAGCGCGGTGGCGCGCCCACCGCGTTCGACCGCGTGCTGTCGACGCGCTTTGGCTGGCATGCCGCGCAACTGGTCAAAGCCGGGCGCTTCGGCCGCATGGTGGCGCTGCAAGGTGACGACTGCACCAGCGTGGCCATCGCTGACGTCGCCGGCCGCAACCGCCGGGTGCCGCATGACCACGAGCTGCTGCAGGCAGCGCGCGGCCTGGGCGTGTCACTGGGGCGCGTGTGAGCTCAGGGCTCGCGAACGTCGGACACCGTGGTCTTGCCGAAGTCGGGCCGCGCCAGATAAGCCAGCACCTTGGCCGCAGCGTCGGCCGGGCTGTCGAGCTGGCCGCCGGTCTTCAGGCCGACGAACGTCTCGCGGCTGGGGAACAGCGCCGGGTCGGCGCCGCGCAGCTGCACCTGCATGTCGGTGTCGATGACGCCAGGCGCCAGCGAGACGATGCGGGCGCCGTGCGGCTTGGCGGCTTCTTCCAGCGCGACGGCGCGCGCCAGATGGTCCATGCCGGCCTTGGCGGCGCAGTAGGAGGCACTGCCGGCCATCGCACGCCGGCCCAGCCCCGACGACACCAGCA
>JAUYAJ010000036.1 GCA_030693565.1 Rubrivivax sp. | reverse complement strand
CGCGCCGGCTGCTGCGCCGGCGCGCCGCGATGCTCGGGCTGGCGGTGGTGCTGATCTTCACGCTGATGGCGCTGCTGGCGCCCTGGATCGCGCCGCACGATCCGGTGGCCACGAGCTGGAGCGCGCTGCGCAAGGCGCCGTCGGCGACCTATTGGTTCGGCACCGACGAACTCGGCCGCGATGTGTTCTCGCGTGTGGTCTGGGGCACCCAGGCCTCGCTGCTGGCCGGCGTGGTGTCGGTCGGGATCTCGCTGCTGCTCGGGGTGCCGATCGGCCTGGCGGCGGGCTTTCTTGGCGGCTGGGTCGACAGCGTGATCTCGCGCATCACCGATGCCTTCCTGGCCTGCCCGTTCCTGATCCTGGCGATCGCGATGGCGGCCTTCCTGGGCCCCAGCCTGCGCAACGCGATGATCGCCATCGGCGTCTCGGCGACGCCGATCTTCGTGCGCCTGGTGCGTGCGCAGGTGATCAACGTGCGCGTCGAGGACTATGTCGAGGCCGCGCGCGCGGTCGGCAACCCGCCGCTGCGCATCGCCTTGCGCCACGTGCTGCCCAACATCACGGCGCCGATCATCGTGCAGTCGACGCTGGCGATCGCCGCCGCGGTGATCGCCGAGGCCAGCCTGTCCTTCCTCGGCCTGGGCCAGCAGCCACCGGAGCCGAGCTGGGGCAGCATGCTCAACACGGCGAAGAACTACATGGACAGCGCGCCCTGGATGGCGATCTGGCCCGGGCTGTCGATCTTTCTGCTGGTGCTGGCCTTCAACCTGCTGGGCGACGGCTTGCGCGACGCGCTCGACCCGCGCCAGCGCTGACGGACTGCGGGCCAGAAACAGGAAAGCCCCAAGCGCTTGTGGCGCTTGGGGCTTCGTGTTTGGCGGAGTGGACGGGACTGAATCCGGGCACCACCCAAGTCCTTGAATCTGCTACCTATTCTTGCGAAGCGGCGCGGGATGAGCATAGCGTAGACCGGTTAGCAAGACTGCCGAGACGAATCAGGTATCGAACATTACGAGAATTCGGCCCGTGGCCGCTCGCGAATCGAAGCCTCCTTGCGACCGTCCACTGATGTACGGTACTGGAGGTCGAACAGCCTTGACTCACTGACCACCTGCGGCCATGACCGGCAGCCGTACTTCTCGGGGGTCTGTTCGGAATGGTGGGCGGCGAGCCAAGTGCGCCCATCTTCCAGCCGGGTCCAGCCCTTCGAGCCGAGCGATTCCATCGCTTCCCGCAAAGCTCTCACCACGCCTGTGTCCGGCCAGTCGAAACTGCCGTCTGGGGCGATGCCGTTGACGACCAGGTCGTGAAACGCTTGCGACTGCGCGAACGAGGCTGCGACTTCCCGGGCCCTTTCCATGCTCGTAGCCCGCCACCGCATCCACGACACGGTGCAGCCAGTCCCACAGCAGATAGACGCTGGCGCCCAGCACGAGCGTGGTGGCAACGGTCAGCGACTCGGCCAGCAGCGCCCGCGCCAGCGGCGCCAGCACCGGGTCGTCGCCGGAGGTCATGACCACCCCCGCAGCTTCCACCATCGGCTGGGCCCAGGCCGGTAACAGCCCCAGCGCGACGCCGAAGCCGGCCAGCACCAGCGGCGGCAGCACCAGCGCGGGGCCGGCCTCATGCACGCCGCTGAGTGCGGGCTCGGGCGCGCGGCGCCAGAACACGCGCACGGCAGCGACACCGGCCACGGCCACCGCGATGGCCGAGAACACCGTGTTGGCCAATGGCGCGAAAGCCAGCACGTCGTCGGCCGCCTTGGCGCCGCCGATCAGGTCCTTCACCACGAAGCCGAACGACAAGGGGATGCCGGCCATCGACATGCCGGCCAGTGCCGCCGCGGCGGCCGTCCAGGGCATGGCGTGGCGCAGGTTGCCCAGGCGGTCGATGATGCGCGTGCCGGTGCCGTGGTCGACGTTGCCGGCGACGAAGAACAGCGGCGCCTTGTACAGCGCATGCGCCAGCAGCAATGCGCCCACAGCCACCGCAGCAGCCTTGCCCGGCATGCCCACCAGCGCCACCAGCGTGGCCACCGTGGACCAGGCCAGGATGCGCTTGAGGTCGCGCTCGCGCAGCGCCAGCACCATGCCCCAGGCGGCGGTGATCGAACCCGCGCCCTGCAGCAGCATCTGCCACAGCAGCCAGGCATCGAGCCCGGCGTCCAGCCGCGCCAGCAGGTACACGCCCAGCTTCACCATCGTGGCCGAGTGCAGGTAGGCCGACACCGGTGTGGGCGCAGCCATCGCGTTGGGCAATCAGAAGTGGAACGGGAACTGCGCGCTCTTGGTGAAGGCGCCCACGATCACCAGCAGCACGCCCGCCGTCAGCAGCGGGGTGGGCGCGGTGTCCGGCAGGCGTTCGATGATGACGCTGAGGGTGCTGGTACCCATCACCTGCCCGATCAGGATCAACCCCGCCAGCAGCGCCAGGCCGCCGGTGCCCGTGACCAGCAGCGCCTGCTGCGCCGCCTTGCGGCTGAGCGCGCGTTCATGGTGGAAGCCGACGAGCAGGAAGGACAGCACGCTGGTGGCTTCCCAGAACAGGAAGAGCGTGAAAAGGTTGTCGGCCGTGACACAGCCGATCATCGCCAGCATGAACAGCGTGAGCTGCACGAACAGCCGCCGCTGCCCGGGGTGGCCTGCGAAGTAGCCGCCGGCGTAGACGAACACCGCGCTGCCCACACCCGTGATCATCAGCAGCATCAGCACCGCCAGGCCGTCGATGCGCCAGGCCAGCGAGATGCCCAGCGCCGGTATCCACTCCAGCGCACCACCCAGCGGCAGCTGCAGCCACAACAACATGCCCACCACGACGCCCAGCGCAGCCAGAGGCAGCGCCGTGAAGGCGGCACGAGAGGCCAGCCCCATGCCGCCAGCGGCCGCCGAGCTCAGAAGCTGCGTGCCCACGCTCAGCGCCTGGCCCGCCGCAACATCGTCACGCCCAGCGTGACGATGGTCAGCGGCACCACGAACCCCAGCATGGCGTCGCCGAAGGCCTGGACACCGTCATGGCGCTGCGCCGCCAGCACCAGGTAGGCCACGTACGCGACGTAGTAGCCCAGGAACAGGCCGCCCTCCCAGCGGGCAATCTCGCGCCCGCTCAGGAAGACCGGCAAGCACGCCACCAGTGCGGCGAGCATCACCCACAGATCGAACCGGGCCACGTCCGGCGGCAGCGGCAGCGCAGCGCCGGTGCCCACGGCCGCCACGACGGCCCCCAGGCCGACGACACCAAAGAGGTTGAACACGCAACTGCCCACCACGTTGCCCACGGCGATATCGCGTTCGCCCTTGAGGCTGGCCATCACCGATGCCGCCACCTCCGGCAGCGAAGTGCCCGCGGCGACGATGGTCAGGCCGATGATCACCTCCGACAGCCCGAGTGCACGCGCGAAGATGACTGCCGCCTGCACCAGCCAATCCGATCCCAGCACGAGCAGCACCAGCCCGGCGACGATCAGACCGAGCTGCGCCGGCAGCCGGGCATCCCACCGCCCCGCCTTGGCCGGCTGCAGTGCGTCGGCGTACTCGTCGGGACCGGTCGCGGCCGGCTCCGCGCGCGATTGCCGGACCAGGAACACGGTGTAGGCCATCAGCAGGCCGAGCAGCAGCGAACCGTCGAACAGCCCCAACGATCCGTCCAGGCCCAGGACGATGAGCAACACTGCGCCGCCGATCATGATCGGCGCTTCCTGGCGGATGACTTGCCGGTGCACCGCCAGCGGGGTGATCAGCGCGGCCACGCCCAGGATGAACAACACGTTGAAGATGTTGCTGCCCACGG
>JAUYAJ010000276.1 GCA_030693565.1 Rubrivivax sp. | reverse complement strand
CCAGTCCCGGCACCGGCGTCACAGCGTGGCGGCCAGCCTCGTGCCCTGGTCGATGGCGCGCTTGGCGTCGAGTTCGCCGGCGAGCAAGGCGCCGCCGATCAGGTGCGTCTTGACGCCAGCCGCGGCCAGCGGCGCCTGCAACTCGCGCAGCGGCTCCTGGCCGGCGCACAGCACGATGGTGTCGACCGCCAGCACAGTGCCGTCGCGTCGGCCTTCGCCGTAGGTGATGAACAGGCCTTCGTCGCCGACACCTTCGTAGTTGACGCCGGCCAGCATCTCGACCTGCTTCATCTTCAGCGCCGAGCGGTGGATCCAGCCGGTGGTCTTGCCCAACCCGGCGCCGTGTTTGCCGGCCTTGCGCTGCAGCAGCATCACCTGGCGCGCCGGCGGCGCAGGCGCCGGGCGTTGCACGCCGCCGCGCTGCAGCGCCGGGTCGGTGATGCCCCACTCGGCTTGCCAGGCTGGCAGGTCGAGCGTGGTCGAGGGGTGCCCGAGGTCGGCGCCGTGGACCAGGTATTCGGCAACGTCGAAGCCGATGCCGCCAGCGCCGACGATGGCGACGCGCTGGCCAACCGGCTTGCGGTGCAGCAGCACGTCGATGTAGCTCAGCACCTTGGGGTGATCCTGGCCGGGGATGCGGGGGTCGCGCGGCGTCACCCCGGTGGCCAGGATGACGGCGTCGAAGCCTTGTGCGGCCAGTGCCTCGGCCGTGACCCGACGCCCCAGGTGCAGCGTGACCCCGGTGCTGGCGAGCCGGTTGCGGAAGTAGCGCAGCGTTTCCTCGAACTCTTCCTTGCCGGGGATGCGGCAAGCCATGTTGAACTGGCCGCCGATGGTCTCGGCGCCGTCGAACAAGTGCACTTCATGGCCGCGCTCGGCCAGCGTGGTGGCGGCCGCCAGCCCGGCCGGGCCGGCGCCGACGACGGCGTAGCGTCGACGCGCGGCGACCACGGTGATCACCAGCTCGGTTTCATGGCAGGCGCGCGGGTTGACCAGGCAGCTGGCGATGCGGTTCTGGAACGCATGGTCCAGGCAGGCCTGGTTGCAGGCGATGCAGGTGTTGATCTGCGCGCGCTGGCCGCTGGCGGCCTTGTTGACGAAGTTGGCGTCGGCGAGAAAAGGCCGCGCCAGGCTGACAAGGTCGGCGCTGCCGTCGGCCAGCACGGCTTCGGCGACCTCGGGCATGTTGATGCGGTTGCTGGTGACCACAGGCACCGTCAGGCCTTCGGCGCGCAAGGCGTCGCGCAGCTTCTTCGTCACCCAGGCGAAGGCGGCCCGCGGCACCGAGGTGGCGATGGTCGGCACCCGGGCTTCGTGCCAGCCGATGCCGGTGTTGAGGATGGTGGCGCCGGCGGCGCTGACGGCGCGCGCCAGCTGCAGCACTTCGTCCCAGGAACTGCCGTCCGGAATGAGGTCGATCAGGCTGATGCGGTAGATGAGGATGAAATCGGCGCCCACCGCTTCGCGGGTGCGGCGCACGATCTCCAGCGCCAGCCGCATGCGTTTAGCGTAGTCGCCGCCCCAGCGGTCCTGGCGCTGGTTGGTGTGGCTGACCAGGAACTGGTTGATGAAGTAGCCCTCGCTGCCCATGATCTCGACGCCGTCGTAGCCGGCTTCGCGCGCCAGCACGGCGCAGCGCACGAAGGCGCGGATTTGGCGTTCGATGCCGCGCTCGGACAGTGCGCGCGGCGTGAACGGCGAGATCGGGCTCTGGAGGCGGCTGGGCGCCACGCACAGTGGGTGGTAGCCGTAACGCCCGGTGTGCAGGATTTGCAAGGCGATCTTGGCGCCCTCGGCGTGCACCGCGTCGGTGACCAGCCGGTGCCGGCGTGCCGCGCCCGAGCTCGACAAAGTGCCCGCAAAGGGTTTCGCCCAGCCCTCGATGTTGGGCGCGAAACCGCCGGTGACGATGAGGCCGACGCCGCCGCGCGCGCGCTCGGCGTAGAAGGCGGCCATGCGCGGGAAATGCTTGCGGCTGTCTTCCAGGCCGGTGTGCATGCTGCCCATCAGCACGCGGTTCTTCAGCGTCGTGAAGCCCAGGTCCAGCGGCGCCAGCAAGTGGGGGTAGGGATTTGCCATCAGCGCATCGTAGCCGGCGCCAGGGGTGGCTCAGGCCAGCCGGCCGGCGCGAAAGTCCTCGACGGCCTGGAAGATCTCGGCGTCGCTGTTCATCACGAAGGGGCCGTACTGGGCGATCGGCTCACCCAGTGGCCGGCCGGCAACGAGCAAGGCGCGCGCACCGTCGGTGCCGGCCTGCAGGCGCACACCATCGCTGCCGGCGTGCTGGGCCAGGATCGCCATGCGGCGTTGGCGCACCAGGGTGTCGCCGACGCTCAGCTCACCGCGGTAGACATGGACGAAGCCGTTGTGCGCTGCCGGTAGCGGCTGCTCGAAGCGTGCGCCGGGTTCGAGCCGGATGTCGAGCAGCAGCGGTTCGGTGCCGTCGCGCTGCACGGCGCCAGCCACGCCATGGCTGCTGCCGGCAATGACGCGCACGCTGACGCCGGGCTGAGTCAGCGTGGGGATCTGGTCGGGGCTGATGTCGCGATATGCCGGCGCGCACAGCTTGTCGCGCGCCGGCAGGTTGAGCCAGAGCTGGAAGCCTTCCATGCGGCCGTCCTGCTGTTCGGGCATCTCGCTGTGGATGACGCCGCGGCCGGCGGTCATCCACTGCACGCTGCCCGGCGCCAGCAGGCCTTCGTTGCCGGCGCTGTCGCGGTGGCGCATCCGGCCTTCGAGCATCACGGTGACGGTTTCGAAGCCGCGGTGCGGGTGGTCGGGAAAGCCGCCGATGTAGTCGCCCGGGTTGTCGGTGGCGAAGGCGTCGAGCATCAGAAAGGGGTCGAGCCGGCGCTGCAGGTCTTGCGTCAGCAGGCGGACCAGCTTGACGCCGGCGCCGTCACTGGTGGCCTGGCCCTGGACCAGGCGTTCGACGCTGCGGGGATGTTGAAGACGGGTGTCGGTGGTGGATGCTTGCATGGGGGGCTCCGGCGGGCGCCTAGAGCTTACGCCGGCGCCGATGGCCGCGCTGCCGGGGTGTTATGGTGCGCCGGCACAGCAGCCTGAACCCGCACCATGAGTGGCCAACCCCCGCCGTCGCCCCCCGTTGCCAGCCTGTCGGCCTTCGCCAGCGAGCTGCTGGCCGGCCTGCAGGCCAGGCCGCGGGCTGTCGCCCCCAAATGGTTCTACGACGAGCGCGGCTCGGCGCTGTTCGAGCGCATCTGCGAGCTGCCCGAGTACTACCCGACGCGCACCGAGCTGGCCTTGCTGGACCGCCACGCGCCGGCGATGGCGGCGTTGATCGGCCCCGGCGCCGAGATCGTCGAGTTCGGCGCCGGCGCCAGCCGCAAGGTGCGTGTGCTGCTGGACGCGCTGGACACGCCGCGGCGCTTCGTGCCGGTGGACATCTCCGGCGCCCACCTCGAACGCGCGGCCGCCGCGCTGCGCGCCGAACGCCCCGGGCTTGAGGTGTTGCCGCAAGTGGCTGACTTCACGCAGTCGCTGAGCCTGCCGGCGGCGGCGGGGCGGCGCATCGGCTTTTTCCCCGGCAGCTCGATTGGCAATTTCGAGCCCCCGGTGGCCGAGCAGCTGCTGCGGCGCATGGCGGGCTGGCTCGCTGGCGGCGGGCTGCTGATCGGCGTCGACCTGGTCAAGGACCCGGCCGAGCTGCACGCCGCTTACAACGATGCCCAAGGCGTCACCGCCGACTTCAACCTCAACCTGCTGGCGCGCGCCAACCGTGAACTGGGGGCTGACTTCGTGCTGGCGAACTGGGCCCACAGCGCCTTCTACCAGCCAGCGCTGCAGCGCATCGAGATGCACCTGGTGAGCCGCTGCGACCAGGCTGTCACACTGTGCGGTGTGCGGCTGGAATTCGCCGAGGGCGACAGCGTGCACACCGAGAATTCCTGCAAGTACACGGTGGCCGGCTTCCAGCGCCTGGCGCGCGGCGCCGGCTTCGAGCCGCAAGCCGTCTGGACCGACGCCGCGCGGCGCTTTTCGCTGCACTGGCTGGTGCCGGTCTGACGATCAAGGAGACGAGCATGAAAGCAATCTGGAACGGCACCGTGGTGGCCGAAAGCGACGACACCGTGGTCGTCGAGGGCAACCATTACTTCCCAGCGGGCGCCGTCAAGCGCGAGCACCTGCTGTCCAGCAACACCAAGACCATGTGCTCCTGGAAGGGCGAGGCCTGCTACCACACGCTGTTTGTCAACGGCGACGCCAACCCGGACGCGGTGTGGTTCTACCCCGACCCGAAAGAGGCCGCGGCGCAGATCAAGGGGCGGCTGGCGTTCTGGAAGGGCGTGCAAGTCGTCGAGTAGGGCGGCGCTGGGGGCCGATTGCGGCCCCGCCATGCAGAAGGGCCGGCAAGCCGGCCCTTTCGGGGTTGGAGCGCGATCCCTGCTTCAGACAGCCAGGGCGGTCGTGCGGCGACGACGGCTCCAGACACCACCGACGAGGGCCAGCGTGGCCAGCGCCAGTGATGACGGCTCGGACACGCTCAGTCCCGGCGGGCTGGGGTTCTTGGTGGCGATGTAGTTGAACTTGAAGCTGTCGTTGCCCGCCGTGCACGTCGCGGCCGAGCCGTTGGCGGCGGTGCAAGCACTTGAGCCGCCGGTCAGCGTCGTGTTGAAAGCGCTGACCAGCCACCAGCTTGACGACAGCGTGGTGTTCAAGCTGCGGGCTGCATCTCCGAAGGGCGCCGCGCTGTCGGTGCCCAGATCCTGGTAGCTGCCGACCAGTTGCCAGCCGGCGGTGCCAGGGTTGGCCGGGTTGTAAAGCACGCTGGTCAGATTCTGATGGCCGTCACCGGTCATCGTCGACGCGCCGACGGTCTTCGTCGGCGCCGTCGCACCGGTCCAGCGCATCACCGTGATGTCGGCCTGGGTCTGCTTCCAGCCGATGCCGATCTTGTCGAGGATCACGCTCGTGGAGCCGAAATCCAGCAGCAACATGTCGAAGGCACCTGGGGCGATCGAGTCGAAGGCGTGGTTCGGTGAACCCGGCGACAGCGGGGTTGTGTCGCCGCCGGCGCGGGCGGTCTGCGCCTCAAGCCGGCTGGTGCCGCCCAGGCCGGAGCTGCCCTGATCCGACAGCAGGGCGCTGGCAAAACCCGAGCCCGACAAGGCGTACTCGGCGCCATAGAAGGTGCTGGTGTTGGTGCTGGTGGTGTTGACGGTGCCCTGGATGCCGGCAGTGGCGCCGCGGTCGCTGTTCGACGACCAGGCCGATGCCGTCATCGAGGTGCCGGCCGTGCCAACGCCGGTACAGGCATAGGAATTGTTGAAGCTGCCGGTGTTGGTGGCGTTCTGGCTGCAGCCCGAACCGCCGCTGCTGCCGTTGTAGACGTTCCAGGTCGACTGCGCCGAAGCGCCGGCCGACAGTGTCATGCCGGCTGCCAGCAGCACCGCTGAGACGATGAAGGCAGATTGGTTATTCATGGTAAACCCTAGTCTTGATGTGTCGTTGCCGACAGTGCCATCCGTTGCGGTGGCTTTGCCCTGATCCCAAGCAAATGCCGGGCCACCTCTAACAAACCTTGTGGAATCAACAACCTGGCGTTGAGCATGAACCGGTGGATGCGCCGAGTGTAAGAAAGCGCGACAGTCTCCGGTACCCCTCATCTCAGGGTGCCGAGCAGTTGTTCCGCGGCCTTGCCGCTGGCAAATCCGGTGCCATTGCGCAGCGCCGCTTCCAGCTCTTCGCGCGCTTCGGCTTTGCGTCCGGCGCTGGCCAGTACCGAGGCCAGGAAAAAGCGCGTGTCGGGATTGGTGGGGTCGCGCAGCCGGGCATCGCGCAGCAGCTGCAAGGCGCGGTCATTCTGGCCGGCCTTGGCCGCCGCCCAGCCGGTGGTGCCGATGATGTGCGCCGCGCCCGGCCGCAAGGCCAGGGCTTGTTCGGCGACTTTCAGCGCGCCGGGATCCTGCGCCAGCAGCAAGACGTTGGCCAGGTTGTTCAGTGTTTCGGCGTCGTCCGGCGTGATCTTCAGCAGGGCCTCGTAGCCGGCGCGCGCGGCTGGCAGGTGGCCGGCGCGGGCATGGCCGTCGGCCAGCACGCGGCGCACCGCGACATCGCCAGGGTGGGTCTTGACCCATTGCTCAGCGAGCTGGGTTGCCGCCGGGGCTTGCTGGACCGACAAGACCCGGTGCAGTCGCAGCAGGCTCTGCGAGCTGGGCTCGGCCTGGTGCGCGCGGCGATAGGCTTCGATGGCTGGCGCGCCTTGATTGCGCGCCAGCGCCAGGTCGCCCAGCAGGCTGTGACCAACGGCGCGCGTCGGGTGCTTGGCGATGATCTGCCTTGCACGCTGCTCGGCTTTGGCGAGATCGCCCTGGCGGATCTCGACCTCGGTCATCAAGGCCTGGGCGGCCAGGAAGTCGGGGCGTTCCGACAAAGCCTTGCCCAGGCTGTGAGCGGCGCCGGGCGCGTGCCCGGCGGCCAGTTGCAGCAGCGCGATTTGAACCAGCACCGTCGGGTTGTAGTTGGCCAGGCTGGCGGCCCGCGTCAGGTTCGATCGCGCGGCGACGGCGTCGGCGTTGGCCAGGTTGACGCGCGCCAGCGACAGCAGCACCGGCAGCGCCTCGGGCGCCTTGGCCAGCAGCCGCTTGCTGGCTTGGCGCGCCAGCTCGGGTTGACCGGCGCGCAGATGGAAGTCGACCAGGGCGATGCCGGTCTGCAGATTGGCCGAGCCGCTGTGGTCATCGGCCTTCTCCAGCGAGCGCTGCGCTTCGGTGAGATTGCCACGGCGCTCGTTCAGGCGCCCGAGTTCGCTCAAGGCCTCGATGTCCTTGTCGTTGACTGCCAGCACGGCCGCCAGGCGCTTGGCGGCGGCGTCGAAGGCGCCGCTGTCGATGTCCAGTCGTGCCAGGTTGATCTGCGGTGCCACAAAACGGGCGTCGATCGCCAGCGCTTGTTCGAAGGCTGCGCGGGCGCCGGCGAGGTTGCCGCTGCGCGCGCGTGCCATGCCCTGCAAGTCGAGCAGGCCGGCGTTCTTGGGCTGCAGCTTGACCAGGTTGTCGGCAATGCGCGCCGCCCTGGCGGCATGGCCGGTCTGCAGGTAGAGCGTGGCCAGCGCGGTGCCGGCCTGCGCCTGCTTGGGATCTTTCTTGTACGCGGCCTCGAGCTCGGCCACGGCGTCGCCGAACTTGCCCCCGCCAATCAGGCTCATGCCCAGCAGGGTGCGCATGTCGGGCCGGTCCTGCTGCCGCAAGGCATCCTGGATCAATTGCGAGGCCCGGGCATGGCGGCCCTGAGACATGTGGGCCGAGGCCAGCAACATGACGGCCTGCGAGTCGCCGGGATGGCTCTTGAGGTAGCTGTCGAGCGACTCGATGGCGCGGTCGACATTCTTGTCCGACAGGTAGATCTGCGCCAGCAACTTGGACACCGCGCTATTGGGCTGCACCCTTTGCACGGCCTCCAGATAGGGCTTGGCCTTCTCGCGTTGATCGAGGCCGTAATGCGCCAGCCCGCCCAGCATCAAGGCCTGTGGGCGGTAGCGCAGAAAGGCGATCGGCACGGGGTCGAGCAATGCGGTGATGTCGTTCAACGCTGCCTTGGCGGCGGCGCTGTTGCCCTGGCGCTCGGCGATCAAGGCCTTCATGTAGACCGCGCGCGGCTCGCGCGGGGAGCTGCGCAGCAGCTGGTCGGCGTCGCGGGCGGCGTCGGCCACGCGCCCGAGGTCGAGCAGCAGCCCGGTGCGCGAAACCAGCGCTTCGGTGTGCACCGGCTCGGCCTTCAGCGCGGCGTCATAGTGTTTGAGGGCGACCACCAAATCACCCTGGACATGGGCGACGGTGCCGCGGATGTACATGGCCTCGGCCGATGTGGGCGCCAGCGCCAACGCCTTGTCGGCGGCGGCGGTGGCTTCGCGGATCTGGCGCGCCCGCAGGCGCAGTGGTACCTCGGCCAGCCAGGGGCCGGGGTTGCCGGGCTCCAGCGACCGCGCTTCGTCGATGGCGGCCATGCCGCTGCGGGTGTCGCCCAGGTCGCCAGCGGCGGCGGCGCGCAGCAGCAGCATCTGCACCTTGACGTCGGCGGGCAAGCCGGCAACGGCAAAGCGCGGCTGCTCCAGCAGGTCTTGTGGACGGCCTTGGGCGACGACGGCACGGGCCAGCATCACCACGACTTCGGCGCGGTTGACGCCCAGGCGCAAGGCTTCGGTGAACGCCACTTCGGCGGCGATGGCGTCGCTGTTGGCCAGCAGCGCCCGACCCATCAGCACATGCACCGGCAGCATGGTCTTGTCGATCTGCAGCGCGTTCTTCAGCTGGATGATCGCGCCGGCGACGTCGTTCTTGTGAAAACGCGTCAAGGCGTCTTCGTACATGCGCGCCGCCTTGGCGTCCATCGCAGCCAGCGCTGGTGCGCCGGCCAGGCTCAGGGCCAGCGCCACTGCGCACAAGTGGGCGACTGGTGATGATGGGAAAAGAGGGGGAAATCTCACAGGCGAATCCTAGGCCAGGTCCGACCCGGGCGGACAGGGTCGGTTCCGCCGCCGGCCGCGGCAGTGTGCGTTTTTGCTGCCCTGGGCGCGGTCGCTGGGGCCGCGCCCAGGGCGTTCAGGGCCTCAGGCCCCGACCATCTTCTTGGCTTCGCCGAGCAGTTTCATCGACTCGTCGTGCTTGCCGGACTTGTGGGCGGCTTCACCGTCGGCGCGCAGCTTCTTCACCTTGGTCATGTCGCCGGCCGACAGCTTGGCGGCGCCGAGCTTGGCGTCGATGGCTTTCATTTCGTTGGGGCAGTTGTGCGCCAGGGCCAGGCCGGCGGCGCTGGCCAGGACGGCGGATAGCAGCAGCTTCTTCATCGTCAGGTCTCCTTGTGGCGCGACCCGGAGGCAGGCCGCGACATGATTGTGAGCCGCGCGGGCGCGCGTTGCAGCCCAGATTTGCCTGGGCTGCAGCGCTGGTCGCGACAGGCCCACAATGCAGGCTGGGTCTGCCGCGCGGCCGGGTTGTTGCCGCGCCTTTCTTCAAGGAGTTGCGATGAGCTCGATGCCTTTGTCCTTGCGCTGCGGCGCCGCCGCACTGGCGCTGGCAGGCCTGCTGACGCTGGCGCAGGCCGCGCCCGGCCTGCCGTCGACCAACGTCGCCTGGCTGGCGGCGGCCGTCGATGCCGACATCGACAAGGCCTTTGCCCAAGCGCGGGCCGAGAAGAAGCCGGTGCTGCTGTACTGGGGCGCGAGCTGGTGCCCGCCGTGCAACCAGCTCAAGGCGACGCTGTTCAATCGCCAGGACTTCGCCACCCAGTCGCGCTCCTTCGTCGCCGTTCACGTCGACGGCGACCGCCCGGGCGCGCAAAAGCTGAGCCGACGCTTCAAGGTCAGCGGCTACCCGACGGTGCTGCTGATGTCTGCCGATGGCAGCGAGATCACCCGCCTGCCCGGCGAGGCCGACGCCGAGCAGGTGATGGCGGTGCTGCAGCTGGGCATGGCCGGCGGCCGGCCGGTGGCCGCGGTGCTGGCCGACGCCCGGGCCGGCAAGCCGCTGAACGCCGGCGAGTGGCGGCTGCTGGCCTTCTACTCCTGGGCCACCGACGACCAGCGCCTGCTGCCACGCGCCGATCAGCCTGCGCTGCTGGCCCAGCTGGCAGTGGCCAGCGGGCGGCCGGGCAGTGCGGCCGATGCGCCGACGACGACGCGGCTGTGGCTCAAGGCGCTGGCCGCCAGCACGGATGGCCAGGGCGTAAAAGCCGACGCGGCGCTGCGCGCGCGTGTGCTGGCTGTGCTGGCCGACGCCGCCCAGGCGCGGGCGCAGATGGACGTGCTGACCGGCGACGCGCCGGCGATCATGCGTGCGCTCAGCGACGATGGCGCCGCCGAGCGCGCGCCGCTGCAAGCGGCCTTCGAGCAAGCCCTGCAACGCCTGCAAGCCGATGCGACGCTGTCGCGCGGCGACCGCTTTGGCGCGCTGGTGGCGCGCATCGAGCTGGCGCGGCTGGGCCAGGCCAAGGACGAAGTGCGGCCGCGCCTGCCCGAGGCGTTGCTGAAAGACGTGCGCGAGCAGGCCGCGCGCGCCGACCGCGAGATCAGCGACGCCTAT
>JAUYAJ010000250.1 GCA_030693565.1 Rubrivivax sp. | reverse complement strand
CCCACGGCGTTACCCACCGCCAGCCCGCCCTGACCGGCCAGCACCGCGCCGGTGGACACGGCCATCTCCGGTGCACTGGTGCCAAACGCCACCACCGTCAGACCCACCACCAGCGGCGACAGACCCAGGCGCAATGCCAGGAGCGACGCACCGCGCACGAGGATGAACGCGCCGGCCACCAGAGCCAGGAGTCCGCCTGCGAACAGGAGCAGAGTCATTGGCGCAAAGTTGCCATGCCTCAGCCGTTCACGGGTGGTTTCGTGGCGGCGCCGTGCACCCAGGTGCGGACCAGGGACATGAGCGTGCCTCCCGTCAGCATGCCCAGCACGTACACCGCGAGCAGCAGCAGCGACAGCGGCAGTGTCAAGCTGGCCGACAGGAACTGCACCGTCACCGAGTCGAGGTTCTGGAACTTGAACAGGAAGACCACTGCGGCCAACGCCAGCAGCAGGACCAGATACAAATACCTCATGGCGCCCTCTCCTCCAGGCGTTCATGGCCTTGCGGGCATTGTGCCCTTCAGGCAGCTCGACAAACAACAAGGCCGGCAGCGCCTGCGGCGCGACCGGCCTCGGGGATCGGCTGTAGCTTGATTCGGAAGCTCAGCCCGGCATCGAGATGCCAGGACGCGGCACCACCTGAAAGTCGAGGCCGTAGACCAGCGGTTCGACACACGCTTGGTCTTCCATCGGCAGCACCCAGCGTTCGAGTGCCGTGCGCAACACCACCGACTCGCCGGGCTGCACCTCGCCGTCGGCCTCGATGACCTGCGCGCACAGCTCGATCACCAGCGCCTGCAACGCGACGTCATCGAGGCCGCGGCCAGGATGCGCCCGGCGGCCTGCGGGCTGTTGCGCGGATAGCGCCGGAAGTTCTTGTGGTTCATGGGCTGGGTCCTCCTTCAGGGGCAATGGAGATCGGTGGATGGCGGTCGTCAGCCGAGCCTGAAGACCACGAAGGCGGTCAGCGTCATGGCCAGCAGCGTCCAGCCGGCGGCTCGCGCCGCGGGGTGCCAGCGGGTGACCGTCGGCGTGATGGTGATGGTGGCGGCACGTCGCTGCCGGGCGCGGTGGGAATGGAGATGGTGCATCGTGAAGCTCCTGGAATCAGTCGTTCTGGCTGCCGAAACCGATGAGGTGAAGCAGGCTCGTGAACAGGTTGAAGATCGAGACGAACAGGGTCACCGTGGCCATCACGTAGTTCGTCTCGCCGCCGCGGATGATCCGGCTGGTCTCGAACAGGATCAGACCGGCCATGAGCAAGACGAAGGCTGCCGACACGGTGAGCGCGAGCGCCGGCACCTGGAAGAAGATCGCACCCAGGCCGGCCAGGAAGGCGACCAGGATGCCCGCGAACAGGAACCCTCCGAGAAACCCGAAGTCGCGCTGGGTCGTCAACACGTAGGCCGAGAGCCCCAGGAAGATGGCGGCGGTGCCGCCCATGGCCATCAGCACCACCTGGTGGCCGTTCGCCAACGACAGGTAGTGGCTGACGATCGGCCCCAGCGTGTAGCCCATGAAGCCGGTCAGCGCGAACACCGAGACGACACCCCAGCCGCTGTTGCGCAGCCTGGTCGTGGCGAAGAGCAGGCCGAAGTAGCCCGCCAGCGTCAGCAGGATGCCCGGGTGCGGCAGCTTCCACGCCGCGGACAGCGCGGCGACACCGGCGCTGAACGCCAGCGTCAACGACAGCAAGGCGTAGGTGTTGCGCAGGACCTTGTGCGTGGCCAGGACGCCGGTCGCACCGGACGGCGCCAGGTCCTTGGGCAGCGTATGGAGTCGGCTCATGGCGGAGATCCTTTCGATGGATGGGGCCGTTCACACGCGCCGCCCCTTTGCGGCTGCGCGTCCTGATCGTCAGTTCAGCCGGACGGCGGCCGCTGACTCGCTGCCGACCTCGTCGCCGGTGTCGAAGTACACGACCGTCCGGACCAGGCCGCGGCGCGGAACGTTGACCACGCGAGTCAGCGTGGTCGCGGCACCGGGCAGCACGTCGGAGAACGATGCCGTCAGTTCGTAGTGCCCGGGCGGCAGTGCGGCCAGCAGCAGCGGACCTTGGGTGCGGTGCTCAAGCACCACGCTGCGTGAGGGCAGCGAGCGCACTGTCACGTCGACGTCGGCCAGGTAGGCACCGCTGCCGCGCGCGGCGAGAACGAGTTCGAGGCTGTAGGCCGAGGCCTGCTGTCGCATTTCGGCGAAGTCCTCGACACTCACGCCGCCGCTGCGGTGCGGCACAGGCATGGATGCGATCGCACCGACGCTCAGCGCAAGGCCTGCGGCGGCGGCAAGGATCGCGCGACGGATGGGCTTTGCCATGATGTTCGACTCCTTTCCGCGTTGTGTGCAGACCGGACTGTAGAGGCCGGCGTATGCCGCGTAAATCCGAATGTTTTGTCGCAATCCATCGGTTTTTTCTGATTTCAGAAACCGCGACCAAGCGAACCAGCAGTGCGCCTTGTCATGCCTCACACCGGTGGCTCACAGCCTTGCTGTCAGGAGCGGCAAAGACCGCGATCGGGACCACGGATGGCCGGGAAGTCAGAGCTGCCCGAGCATGACGCGCCACCGCCACGCAAAACCGCGGCATCAAGGTCAGTCGACGCGGCCCTCGGGCTTCGCATGACCGGGGCCGAATCGAATCGTCGCCGGAGCGGTGGCACCGCTGGTCATCACAAAACTCATCGCCTCGTCTATCGACCAGTCCATGGGCGTGCACAGCTCCAGCGGTACCAACTCGATGTAGCCCGAGGTCGGGTTGGGCGAGGTCGGCACGTAGACGACGGCGATCTTGCCGGCACCGTCGGCGTCGTCGAGCACGCGGGTCACGAAGCCGACCGCGCGAAGCTGGGGACTCGGGAACGGGATCAGCACCACGCGCTGCACTTCGCCGGGCTTGCGCTCGACGGCGCTGAGGAAGCTCTTGGTGCCGCCGTAGATCGCCGCGGCGATCGGTATCCGCCTGACAACGGCCTCCAGCAACTGCAGTACCCGTCGGCCGAGCAGCCGGCCGGCGAACCAGCCGAGTGTCACCAACAACAAGAGCACCAGCAGCGCGGACAGCAGCGAGGTCATCCAACCCTCGCGCAGCCATTGCGCCAGCGGCTCGGACCAGGGGCGCACCGTGTGAGCCAGTCCGGCAACGGCCGGTGCGCCCAGGCGCGAGAGTTGCTTGAACAGGAAGTCGAATACCAGCCACGTCACAGCCAAGGGCGCGGCGGTGATCAGCCCCAGCAACAGGTGGCCGCGCAAGTGGCGCAGCCCGGTCCGGGTCGACTCCTTCATCGTGGGGACTCCTCGTCGTCGTCGCTTGTCCGGATCGATGATAGTCGTCACCACTGTGGTGGCTGCACCCGCGATATGGCGTGCCGACAGGCGCCGGCGCCAGCTCGAGCCCCAGCCTGACGACCCCACCCGTTCCGCTGCGCGCCTTGTTGAGTTCCAGACTGCGGCCCAGCGGCAGCATGCCGAGGTTCTCGATCAGCACAGCGCCCGCAAGAGAGTTCAGCACGGCGCTTCATGATGGTCGCGCCTGCGCCGCGGGGTTCGGCCCGAAGCGCCGCCACCCCCAGGCATCGAGGACATGCATCGGTCGAGGTGCCATCGGGCGCGCGAGGGATGCTCGCGCCTGACCGGCCAGCGCGATCCGATACGGAGTGCCGCGCTCCACCGGCCGCCGAAGGAAGCCGGGACTCGCGCGTCGGTATCAGTTGTTGCGACTTCGCTGAGCCTCGCGGATCAGCAGCAGCGGCTTGTCGCAACGCGCTGCCACACGCATGGCCACCGAGCCCAGCACCAGGGACTTGAACGCGCCCTGTCCGTGCGAACCCATGGCCAGCACGTCCAGGCGGCGCTTGCGGGCATAGGCCGCGATGGCATCGCCCGCCCCGGGGCCTCGCAGGCGAACGACATTGGCGCTGACGCCCGCCTTGCTGAACATGCGCACGGCAGCCGCCATGACCTTGTCGAACCGGGACGCCAGCGCTTCGTCGTCCCCGGCCCGCTCGCCCACGGGCACCGCGCGATACGCAAGGCCTTGATCCGGCTGCTGCGCACGCAGGTCGTCGTCGAGGACGTGGATCAGCTCGAATCGCGGCTCGGGACCGAACAACTCGCGGTGTTTCAGTACCCAGCGCACCGCAGCCTGTCCGCAGCGGCTTGCGTCGACAGCAATGCCGACGGTCAGCGAGTCGCGGCTAGGCGCCTTGGCACTGCGCAGGATCGGCAGCGGCTTCGTGGAGCGCGAAGCCACGAAGTCCAGCGCTGCGTTGCCCTGCTCGCTGCCGTCCACGGGTACCAGGACCTTCATGCCGCCAACTCCCTCATCCAGGTGCTGTTTCGCTTCCCGGCTCCGGCGCCATTCAACTGCGCCTCCACCAATCGGCCGACTCGGTCCACGCCACGGTCGATCGTCGCATAGGCGTCGCCACCCACTTCCACGACGGTCGCAGCGGGAAGGCCACGCAATTGCACGCGCACAACGCAGTAGCTGTCCTGCTGGCCCCTGCGGCTTCCGGTATCCCCGAGCTTGACGGCGATGTAGGCGACGTCGTTCTTGCGATGCATCAGGCGGAACTCAAGGCGCCTGCGCGCATGCGCAGACAACGCAGCATTGGTGTCGGGCCCTCGGCCTTGGAATCGGATGTCCATCGCGCCCCTTTCGCAACTTGTCGACTCGATCGTCAACGTCCACTCTAGGGTTTGGCAGTGTCCGCGTAAACTCGATTAATCGCGCGCACTCACTCGAAGAATTCTGACGACAGCAGCCATGAACTACAAGCACCTCCACTACTTCATGCAGGTGGCCGAGACGGGCAGCGTGGCAGCCGCCAGCCGCCAGCTGCACCTGACGCCGCAAACCATCAGCGGCCAGATCCAGTTGCTTGGCGAACGACTGGGCGGGCCGCTGTTCGAGAAGGTCGGGCGGCGCCTCGTGCTGACCGAGACCGGTCAGCTCGCCTTGGGTTACGCGCAGGAGATCTTCTCGCTCGGCTCGGAGCTGGAAGCGGCGGTGCGGGAGAAGACACGGCAGGGCCGCACCGTCGAGTTCCGGATCGGCGTGGCCGACGCGGTGCCCAAGTCGATCGCCTATCGCCTGGTGGAGCCAGCCATTTCGGTGAAGGAGCCGGTTCGCATCGTCTGCCGTGAGTGGCGCCTCGATCGCCTGCTGTCCGAGTTGGCGGTGCATACGCTCGACCTCGTCATCGCCGACGCACCGCTGCCGCCCACCGTCAGCGTGAAGGCCTTCAGCCACCACCTGGGAGGGTCGCCGATCGGCGTGTTCGCAGCCAGATCGCTCAAATCGCGTTCCCGCAAGCCCTTCCCCGACTGCATGGATGGCGCGCCGCTGCTGATGCCGGGCGAGGATTCGGCGGTCGGGCAGCGACTGCGAGCCTGGTTCAAGTCGCAGGGGTTGCGGCCGCGCATCGTTGCAGAGTTCGACGACAGCGCCCTGGCCCAGGAGTTCGGCCGCCAGGGCGTGGGCTACTACCTGGGGCCGGCCGTGCTGGCCGAGGAGATCCGGTCCCGGCTGGAAGTCGAACAGCTGGGCGTGATCGACGCGGTCGAAGAGCAGTTCTACGCCATCTCGATCGAGCGACGCATCACCCACCCTTGTGTGCTGGCCATCACGCGCGCAGCGCGCAGCGGGCTGTTCCAGCCGCTCAAAGCGGCCCGCAAGCCCCGGGCCACTCAGATCCGAAAGGCCGCCTGAACCCCGCGATACGGGCGATCGACGGACACCCATGCGACGACTTCGACAATGGCTTCCCAGCGCCGAGGCGCTCCGAGCCAACCGGTGGTTGCGCTGGCTCGGGCCGGCGCTGCTCCATCCGAAACTGTGGCACTTCAGCCGGCGTGGGCTGGCGCTGGGCATGGCGCTCGGCTTCTTCTTCGGACTGCTGATCCCGCTGGCCCAGATCCCGTTGAGCGCTGCCGCCGCCGTGGCTTTGCGGGCCAATGTACCGGTCGCAGTGGCCAGCACCCTGGTGAGCAATCCAGTGACCTTCGGGCCCATCTACTACGCGGCGTGGCGGCTGGGCAGCGCCATCCTCGGCGAGCCCGCCGACGCCGCACCCCCTTCAGCGACCGCGGCCACGCAGGACGAACCCAGCGACGAGAGCTGGTGGCGCACCGCGTCTCGGCGCATCCTGGGCGTGGGCAAGCCGCTCTTGCTGGGGCTGGTGATCATGGCCACGGCGATTGGCGTGGCAAGCTACTTCCTGGTTTCTGCGGCCTGGAAGTTGTCGGTGTTGTGGAAGCGGCATCGACGCAGCCGCCGCTGAGCGGGGTTTCGCACCGGCAATCTGGTCTGGGTCAAAGCGGGTCGACCTGACAGCACTGACAAGTGGCCGAGCGCGGCGCGCCTCGTGTCGGGCGCGCCTTTGGCTCCGCTCGTCCGGTCAGTCGCCGGACTCGCCGCGGATCGAATCACGACCGCGGACATCGCGCACCCGCCCGAGTGCGGTGTCCAGTGCACGCACCAGTTTCGCCGCCGCGCCCTGGAGCGCATCGGCGACCTTGCCGGCATCGTGGCTCACGGTCACCGGTTGCCTTCCGGCCAGCCGTGCCTCGAGCTTGCAGCGCTTGTCGGCGTCACCAACACGCGCTCCGTTGACATCGCTCAGGTGAACCTCCACGCGGGTGATCTGGTCGCGAAAGCGTGCCAGCTTGTCCTTCAGTTCGCGCTCGGTCCATTCGGCCAGCGCGTCGTCGCCCTGCACATGCTTGTCGGTGTTCAGCTGGATCTGCATCGTGGTCCTCAAGAGTTCGCAATCAGTCGGACTTGGCCCATCGCCAAAGGTTTCATCGCGCGAGGGCCATTCTGAAGGAAGCGCCGGGTCGCCCCGGATTTCCTTGCCCCCCGCGGGGGCGGGCTGGGGGCAGCCCTGCCCTGGGGCGCTCTCAAGAAACAAAACTGAAGACGGCCAGTTTCATGCGGCGGCCGCCAACGGATTGATGCGGAAGCCCAGCGCGGCGGCGCGGCGCTTGAGGGCGGCGATGCTGCGCTGACGCTGCTGCTCTTCGTAGCGCTGCTGGCCT
>JAUYAJ010000249.1 GCA_030693565.1 Rubrivivax sp. | reverse complement strand
CGGCCAGCCCGGGCTGCGCGGCGCGCCTTGCACCCGCCCCCTGGCAGGCCCAACGCGGGCATCGCCTTCTGCCGCCCACACTCCTAGTCGGCGTCGTCAGCGTCGCGCACGATGCGGCGCACCAAGTCGGCGTCGAAGCCGCGCGCGGCGAGGAAGCGCTGCTGGCGCTGGCGCTCGGCGGCGTCGGCAGGCGCCTGGCCAAACTTGCGCCGCCAGACTTCGAGCGCGCGTTCGTGTTCGGTGGTCCGGGCCTGCGCCAGCGTGGCGCTGACGAGCTCGGGCGCCAGCCCTTTGGCCTGCAAGGTCTGGCGCAGCTTGAGGCTGCCGTAGCGCCGGCCCTGGGCGACGAGCACGGACTCGGCAACCCGGGCTTCGCTTTGCAGGTTGCTGGCGGCCAGTTCGTCGAGCGCGCGGGCAATCAACTGCCCGGCGGGCGCGTCGGCGCTGTCCTGCACATGGCGGGCCAGCTTGCGTTCCAGTTCAGCGCGCGAATGCTCGCGCTGCGACAAGTAGCGCAGCGCCTGGCCTTTGACCGAAGGCGTGCCGAAGGCCATGGCCGCGCCCGGGCGCCGGGCCGCCGGTCAGGCCGCCGCCGGGGCGTCGCCGCCCAGCAGCGGAATGCCCACCGATGCGCGGACCTTGTTTTCGATCTCGCGCGCCAACTCGACGTTTTCGCGCAGGAACTCGCGCGCGTTGTCCTTGCCCTGGCCGATCTTCTCGCCGTTGTAGGCGTACCAGGCGCCGGACTTGTCGACGATGTTCGCGGTGACACCCATGTCGATGATCTCGCCTTCGCGGCTGATGCCTTCGCCGTAGAGGATGTCGAACTCGGCGGTCTTGAAGGGCGGCGCGACCTTGTTCTTCACCACCTTGACCTTGGTCTCGCTGCCGATGATCTCGTCGCCCTTCTTGATGTTGCCGGTGCGCCGGATGTCCAGCCGCACCGAGGCGTAGAACTTGAGTGCGTTGCCGCCGGTCGTGGTTTCGGGGTTGCCGAACATGACGCCGATCTTCATGCGGATCTGGTTGATGAAGATGACCATCGTGTTGCTCTTCTTGATGGTCGCGGTGAGCTTGCGCAGTGCCTGGCTCATCAAGCGGGCCTGCAGGCCGGGCAGGCTGTCGCCCATCTCACCTTCGAGTTCGGCCTTGGGCGTCAGCGCCGCCACCGAGTCGATGACGATCATGTCGACCGCGCCCGAGCGCACCAGGGCGTCGACGATCTCGAGCGCCTGCTCGCCGGTGTCGGGCTGCGAGATCAGCAGTTCCTGCAGGTTGACGCCGAGCTTTTGCGCGTATTGCGAGTCGAGCGCATGTTCGGCGTCGATGAAGGCGCAGGTGCCGGCGAGCTTTTGCATCTCGGCGATGACCTGCAGCGTCAGCGTGGTCTTGCCCGACGACTCAGGGCCGTAGATCTCGATCACCCGGCCGCGCGGCAGGCCGCCCACGCCCAGGGCGATGTCCAAGCCCAGCGAACCGGTGGAGACGACCTGGATGTCGGCTATGACCTCGCCGGCGCCCAGGCGCATGATCGAGCCCTTGCCGAACTGCTTCTCGATCTGCGACAAGGCGGCCTGCAAGGCCTTGGATTTTTCACTGTTCTGGGCTTTGACGGGTGCGTCCATGCTGCTCTCCTGGCTGGGTCACCATTATTGCAGAAGCTGGATGTTTGTACAGTGGGTTCGTCTAGGGGGACGGCAATTGGCGCGCCGCACGCCTGTGGTCTGTCGGGGTGAGTGCCTAGAATCAACTCACGCCGCGCCTGTTGCGCCACCCCCCCCCGCCTGCCGGAGACCGCCATGCGCATCCTCATTGCCGAAGACGACCAGGTGCTGGCCGACGGCCTGCTGCGTTCGCTGCGCGCTTCGGGCTATGCCGTCGACCAGGTCAGCAGCGGCACTGACGCCCACGCGGCGCTGGCCTCGCACGAGTTCGACCTCTTGATCCTCGATCTGGGCCTGCCCAAGATGCACGGCTTCGAGGTGCTGCGCAAGCTGCGCGGGCGCGGCTCCAGCGTGCCGGTGCTGATCCTCACCGCGGCCGACAGCGTCGAGCAGCGCGTCAAGGGCCTGGACCTGGGCGCCGACGACTACATGGCCAAGCCGTTCTCGCTGCAGGAGCTGGAGGCGCGCGTGCGCGCGCTGACGCGGCGCGGCCTGGGCACGGCGTCGAGCATCATCAAGCACGGCCCGCTGACCTTCGACGCCACCGGCCGCGTGGCCTACCTGAACGAGCAGATGCTCGAGCTGTCGGCGCGCGAGCTCAGCTTGCTCGAGGTGCTGCTGCAGCGTTCGGGCCGGCTGGTCAGCAAGGACCAGCTGGTCGAGCGCCTGTGCGAATGGGGCGAAGAAGTCAGCAACAACGCCATCGAGGTCTACATCCACCGGCTGCGCAAGAAGATCGAGCAAGGCCCGGTGCGCATCGCCACCGTGCGCGGCTTGGGCTATTGCCTGGAGAAGATCGCCGCCTGATCCTGCGCCGGACCCCGGCCGGCGCTGCACCCCCATGCCCGCATCGCGCGAACAACGCTCACTGTTCGGCGAGATCCTCGACTGGATGCTCGCGCCGCTGCTGTTGCTGTGGCCGATGAGCGTGGCCCTGACCTGGGTGGTGGCGCAAGGCATTGCCAACCGCCCCTACGACCGCGAACTGGCCGACCTGGTGCGCGCGATGTCGCAGCAGATGGTCGAGGCCTCGGCCCAGGCCGGCAATTCGCCGCACGAGGTGCGCAACCAGCTGCGCCGCACGGCGACGATGAGGCTGCGCCGCGACGACGACGACCGCATCTTCTTCCAGGTTCTGGGCACGCGCGGCGAGATCGTCGCCGGTGACGCCCAGATTCCGGTACCGCCTTATGACGGCGACAAAGACGTCCAGCTGCGCAGCGAGGTGATTCGCGGCGACCCGGTTCGGGTGGCGTGGATGTGGCTGCCGATCGGCCCTGCCGAGGCCGAGCATCGCGCGCTGGTGCAGCTGGCCGAGACCCTGGACAAGCGCTCACAGCTGGCCACCGAGATCATCAAGGGCGTGATACTGCCGCAGTTCGTGATCCTGCCGCTGGCGGTGATCCTGGTCTGGTTCGCGCTCTCACGCGGCATCCAGCCACTGGCCGATCTGCAGCTGCGTATCCGCCGCCGCGAGAGCGACGACCTGAGCCCGATCTCCGAGCGCGACGTGCCCGAGGAAGTCGCGCCACTGGTCGGTGCGATCAACGACTTGCTGCTGCGGCTGGACCGCTCGCTGGTCAGCCAGCGCCACTTCCTGGCCGACGCCGCCCACCAGTTGAAGACGCCGCTGGCCGGGCTGCGCATGCAGGCCGAGGTGGCCGAGCGCGAGATCGACAGCGGCCAGAGCCAGCCCGAACAGATGAAGCACTCGCTGCGCCAGATCGCGCTGGCCAGCCAGCGCGCCGCGCACATGGTCAACCAGTTGCTGGCGATGGCACGCGCCGAAGGCAAGGGCCAGCCGCTGGAGATGCTGCCGGTCGACCTCGCTGCGATCACCCGCGACGTGGTGCAGGACTTCGTGCCGCTGGCGCTGGACCGGCGCATCGACCTCGGCTACGAAGGCCCGGACACCGACCAGCCGGCCTGGCTGCGCGGCCATGGCGTGCTGCTGCGCGAGCTGGTGCGCAACCTGGTCGACAACGCCTTGCGCTACACCCCCGCGGGCGGCACCGTCACCGCCCGCGTCACGCCCGACCCCTTCGGCCAGGTGCTGGTGCTGCAGCTCGAGGACAACGGCCCAGGCATCCCGGTCAGCGAGCGCGAACTGGTGTTGCAGCCCTTTTACCGCGCGCTGGGCACCGACGTCGACGGCAGCGGCCTGGGGCTGGCCATCGTGCTCGAGATCGCCCAGCACCACGAGGCCGAGCTGAGCATCGACGATGCCTATCCGGCCCGCGGCGGCGGGGCCGGGGCCGGGGCCAGCCCGGGAACCTTGTTCACGCTCAGGTTCCCGCTGCGCTGAGCCTGCAGCCAGCGCAGCAGCACCGAGTCGTCGTCGCGGGCGTGGCCGGCCGCCATCGCGCCGGCAAAACAAGCTGCCGCTGCCGCGCCCACCGGCACTGCGGCGCCGGCCGCGCGCGCCAGGTCCAGCGCCAGCGCCGTGTCCTTGGCCAGCAGCGCCAGATGGGCTTGCGCCGCAGCGTCGCAGGCCAGCGCACGGTGCAGGCGGTCGCTGCCGATCCAGCTCTGGCCGCTGGACTGCTCGATGACGCCCAGCGTGGTTGCCGCATCCAGCCCGACCTGCTGCGCCAACGCCAGCGCCTCGGCCGCCGCCGCCAGGTTGGCCGCGGCGAGCAGGTTGTTGACCAGCTTGGTGCGGGCGCCGTCGCCCACGCGCTCGCTGACGCGGAACTGCCGGTCCGACAACTGCGCCAGCACCGCCTGCCAGCGCTGCAACAGCGCCGCGTCGGCGGCCAGCATCAGGCTCATCGTGCCCTGGCGCGCGCGCAGCGGGCCGCCGGACATCGGGGCGTCGATGACGTCGACGCCGCGCACCGCCAGCGCCGCGGCCAGGCGCTCGGTGTCGGCCGGGGCGATGGTCGGGCACAGCATCACCGTCTGCCCTGGCCGCAGCGTGGTGGCGGCGCCCCCGGCGCCCAAGAGCACTTCGTCGCATTGGCCAGCGTCGACCACGGCGACGATCAGCAACTCGCAGCCAGCGGCCAGCGCGGCCGCATCGACCGCCACCGTGCAGCCGCCCTGCGCCGCCAGCGCCTCGCGGGCGCCGTCGATGTCGCGCACCGCCACTGCCATGCCAGCGTCGCGCAGCCGCAGCGCCATCGCCAGCCCCATGTTGCCGACGCCGACAACGCCGATGCTCATGACTGCATCAGGCGCTGGCTGCGCGCCACCGACATCAGGATGCCCAGGCCGAGGCCGAGCGAGACCATGGCGGTGCCGCCATAGCTGATGAAGGGCAGCGGCACGCCGACCACCGGCAAGATGCCGCTGACCATGCCCTTGTTGACGAAGGCGTAGCTGAAGAAGCCCATCGTCACCGCGCCGGCCAGCAGCCGGGTGAAGACGGTCGGCGCTTCGGCGGCAATCATCAGGCCGCGGAAGATCAGGAAAGTGAAGCCCAGCAGCAGCACGACGACGCCGGAGAGGCCGAATTCCTCGCTGAAAGCGGCGAAGATGAAGTCGGTGGTGCGCTCGGGGATGAATTCGAGGTGGGTCTGCGTGCCTTGCATGAAGCCCTTGCCGGCAAGCCCGCCCGAGCCGATCGCGATCATGCCCTGGATGATGTGAAAGCCCTTGCCCAGCGGGTCCTTGGTCGGGTCGAGCAAGGTGCAGACGCGGTGGCGCTGGTACTCGCGAAGCAGCGGCCATTCAGCGCCTGAATCGCAAGCCGCCGAGCCCAGCAACACCAGCGCCCCGATGCCCGCCGCCGCCAGCAGCAGCGCCGGGATCACCAGCCGCCACGACAAGCCGGCGAAGAAGATCACGTACAAGCCACTGAACAGCACCAGCAGCGCGGTGCCCAGGTCGGGCTGCTTGGCGATCAGCCCGACCGGCAACGCCAGCAAGGCGCCGGCAACCAGGAAGTCGGGCGCGCGCACCTGGCCTTCACGCTTCTGGAACCACCAGGCCAGCATCAAGGGCAGCGCGATCTTCAGCACCTCGCTGGGCTGAATCACGATGCCGATGTCGAGCCACCGCGTGGCGCCCTTCTTGGTGATGCCCAGGCCCGGCAGCGCGGTCAGGATCAGCAGGCCGACGCCGAGCACATACAGCGGCACCGCCAGCCGCTGCAGCTTTTGCGCCGGCACCTGGGCGACGACGAACAGCACGCCCAGGGCAATCAGCATGTTGCGGCCATGGTCGACGAAGCGCGTGCCGTGGTCGTAGCCGGCCGAATACATGGCCACCAGGCCGATCGCCGCCAGCACCACGATCGCCAGCGCCAGCGGGCCGTCGAAGCCGAGGAACACCGGCCGCAGGCGGCGCCACGGCGAAGGCTGGTCGAAGCTGCTGTTCATCGCCGCGCACCGCCAGCGGCAGCGGCCAGCCGCTGCGGCGCCGAAGCGGCCGCCGCTGGCGGCGCAGCAGTGGGCTGGCCCGGCAG
>JAUYAJ010000244.1 GCA_030693565.1 Rubrivivax sp. | reverse complement strand
TCGGGCTTTGGGTCGGGCCCGACCCAAAGCCCGACAGCCTCCCAGGCTCGGAAGTTGTTGCGTCAGCGGTCACACCGGGGGAATTCCGCTTCTCAGCCCCTGCGCCACGCATTACCATGCGCCGGCCCGAGTGACAGTGGCACGGCGGCGCTGATGCGCCGCGCGGCGTTCAACCCCTCACCCAACGAACCGACGGAGAATCCAGACATGGCAACTGCGAAGAAGGCTGCCGCCAAGAAAGTCGTGGCCAAGAAGGTTGCGGCCAAGGCGCCCGCCAAGAAGGCTGCGGCCAAGAAAGCTGCCCCCGCGAAGAAGGCGGCCCCCGCCAAGAAGCGCACCCCGAACGCGGCGTTCATGAAGGCCTTGACGCCGAGCGCGGCACTGGCTGCAGTGATCGGCGACAAGGCGTTGCCGCGCACCGAGGTGACCAAGAAGCTGTGGGAATACATCAAGAAGAACAACCTGCAGGACTCGGCCAAGCGCACGATGATCAACGCCGACGCCAAGCTGAAGGAAATCTTCAAGAAGGCCCAGGTCTCGATGTTCGAGATGACCAAGCTGATCAGTTCGCACCTGAAGTGATCGCTTGACGGCGGGCGGCCCTTGACGGGCCGCCCCGCTTTCAGGCCGAGCGCAGCTTGCGCTCGACGAAGTCCAGTCTGTCCTGGCCCCAGAACAGCTCGCCGTCGATGACGAAGGCCGGGGCGCCGAAAACCCCGGCGTCGATGGCTTGGCGCGTGCAGGCTGCGGCCTGCTCGGCCAGCGCCGGCTGCTGTGACTGCGCCAGGCGCTCCGGCGCCAGCCCCGCTTCGGCCAGCAGCGCCGCCAGCGTTGGTGCGTCGGCGATGTTGCGCTCTTCGGCCCAGACGGCTTTCAACACCCGGCTGGCGATGTCCATCGCGGCGTCGATGCCGTCGTGCTCGTTGACGGCAATGATGAGCTGCGCAGCGCTGCCGCCGGGCACCGGAAAGTGCTGCGGCTGCAGATTCAGCGGCAACTCCAGCCAGGCACTGAAACGTTTGAGCTCCTGCAGCCGATAGGCCTGGCGCTGCGGTGCCCGCTTGGGCAGGGGCAGTCCGCCCGAGACCGGGAACACCAGGGTCAGGTCGACCGGCAGCAGACGCACCGTGGCACCGGTCTCGCGCACGATGCGGCGCAGCCGTTCATGGCCCAGGTAAGTCCAGGGCGACTGCGGCGCCAGGTAGTAGTCGACGGTCTTGCTCATCGCGGGCTTCCTCGGGTAGGCGGTGGGTTCAGCAACGGGGCCAGAAAGCGCCCGGTGTGGCAGTCGGCGTGGGCGGCCACGACTTCGGGCGGGCCGGCCACCAGCACCCGGCCACCGCCGCCGCCGCCTTCCGGGCCCATCTCGATCAGCCAGTCGGCAGTCTTGATGACGTCCAGGTTGTGCTCGATGACGACGATGGTGTTGCCGGCGTCGCGCAGCTGGTGCAAGACCTTGAGCAGCAGGCCGATGTCGTGGAAGTGCAGGCCGGTGGTGGGTTCGTCCAGGATGTACAGCGTGCGCCCGGTGTCGCGCTTGCTCAGTTCCAGCGCCAGCTTGACGCGCTGCGCTTCGCCGCCCGACAGCGTGGTGGCGCTCTGGCCCAGCCGCACATAGCCCAGGCCGACGTCGAGCAGCGTCTGCAGCTTGCGCGCCAGCGCCGGCACGGCGGCGAAGAAGCCATGGGCTTCCTCGACCGTCAT
>JAUYAJ010000231.1 GCA_030693565.1 Rubrivivax sp. | reverse complement strand
GTGCTGGCCTTGAAGGGCGGGCGGTAGAGCACGAAGTCGCCGTAGCGCTCGGTCATGAAGTCGGTGATCTGGCGCTCGCTCATGCCCTGGGCCAGCATCTCGCGGACTTGCTGGCGCAGGTCTTCGGCCAGGCCGGAGTTCGAGTCGGCGATGGTCTGGTTCTGGCAGACCTGGCAGCGCAACTCGCTGGCCACAGCGAGCATGCGTGCGTCGAGCGCCGGGTCGGCCGAGGCCGAGGGCGCTTCCTTGGCCCAGGCCGGCGCGCCGGTGGCCAGCGACAGCGCGAGCATGAGCCCGCCCAGGGATTGCAGCAGCGCCTTAACCATTGAGCTGCCTCAGCAGAGGTTCGATCTTGTCGCGCATCGCCGCCGGCGTCACCGGGCCGATGTGCTTGTAGCGGATGACGCCGGCACGGTCGATGACGAAGGTTTCGGGAACGCCGTAGACGCCGTAGTCGATGCCGATGCGGCCGTCTGCGTCGACCAGCGACTCGGTGTATGGGTCGCCGAAGCGCTGCAACCAGCGCAAGGCGTCGTCGCGCTTGTCCTTGTAGTTCAGTCCGTACACGGGCGCGACGCCGCGGCGCGCAAACTCCACCAGCACCGGATGCTCTTCGCGGCAGGCGGCGCACCACGAGGCCCAGACGTTGAGCACCCAGACCTTGCCGCGCAGGTCTTCGGGGCTGATGCGGGCTTCGGGCCGGGCCAGCGTCGGCGCCTGGAAGGCCGGCGCCGGCTTGCCCACCAGCGGTGACGGCACCTCGCGCGGATTGAGTTGCAGGCCGACCGCCAGAAACCCGGCCAGTGCCATGAAGATGCCCAGAGGCAGCAGGTAACGGTTCACTGACCCCCCCCGGCGCTGGCGCCCGACCCGGCGGTTTGCGTCAGCGCCTGGGTGCGCGGCTGCCGCGCCCGGTAGCGCCGGTCGCTGGCGGCCAGGCCGCCGCCAAGCATCATCACCAGGCAGCCGATCCAGATCCAGTTGATGAAAGGCTTGTATTGCACGCGCACGATCCACTCGCCGCCAGGCAGCGGCTCGCCCATCGAGACGTAGATGTCGCGCAGCAGATTGCTGTGCACCCCTGACTCGGTCATCGGGTTGGTCTGCACGCGGTAGATGCGCTTTTCCGGCAGCAGCGTCGCCACGAGCGCGCCCTCGCGGGTGACCTCGACCTGGCCCTGTGTCGCGCGGTAGTTGGGCCCCTGGATTTCACCCAACGAGACCATGCGGAATTGGTATCCGGCCAGTTCGGTGCTCGAGTCAGGCCCCATCTGGACATCGCGCTCGACCTCATAGGTCCTGACCATCGTCACGCCGAAGGCAAACAGCGCGATCCCCAGATGCGCGACCGTCATGCCGATCCAGGCGCGCGGCAGCATCCGGGCGCGGGTGAACACGCTGCCGCCCATCCCTTGGCCTTTGGAATGCGGCGGACGCAGCCGCTCGATCAGGTCGACCGCGATCGCGGCGACGATCCACCAGGCCAGGAACAGCCCGCCCGTGGTGGCCAGCGCGATGCGGCCCGCGGCCCAGCCGGTGGCCAGCGCGGCGACGACAGCGAACACGAAGGCCCAGCGCAGCCGCCGCGCCAGGCTGGAGACCTCGTCTTCCTTCCAGCGCATCAGCGGTCCCACGCCCATCAGCAGCAGCAGCGGCGCCATCAGCAGCACGAACACGGTGTCGAAATAGGGCGGGCCGACCGAGATCTTGCCCAGCCCCAGCGCGTCGAGGAACAGCGGGTACAGCGTGCCCAGCATCACCCCGCCGCAGGCCACCACCAGCAGCATGTTGTTGACCAGCAGCATGGCTTCCTTGGACAGCGTGCCGAAGCGCTGGCCCAGTCCGATGCTGGGCGCGCGCCAGGCGAACAGCAGCAGCGAAGCCCCGATCACCAGCACCAGGAAGATCAGGATGAACAGGCCGCGCTTGGGGTCGGTGGCAAAGGCATGCACCGACGAGAGCACCCCCGAGCGGACCAGGAAAGTGCCCAGCAGCGACAGCGAGAACGCCATGATCGCCAGCATCACGGTCCAGGCCTTGAAGCTGCCGCGCTTCTCGGTCACGGCCAGCGAGTGGATCAGCGCCGTGCCGATCAGCCAAGGCATGAAGGACGCGTTTTCCACCGGATCCCAGAACCACCAGCCGCCCCAGCCCAGTTCGTTGTAGGCCCACCAGCTACCCAGGCCGATGCCGAAGGTCAGGAAGAACCAGGCCGCCGAGGTCCAGGGCCGCATCCAGCGCGCCCAGGCGGCGTCCAGGTTGCCGCCGATCAGCGCTGCGATGGCAAAAGCGTAGGCCACCGAAAAGCCGACATAGCCCATGTAGAGCATCGGCGGGTGGAACACCATGCCCGGGTCTTGCAGCAGCGGGTTCAGGTCGCGGCCGTCGGCGGCCGCGGGCAGCAGCCGGTCGAAGGGGTTGGAGGTGACCAGCATGAACAGCAGAAAGCCCGCCGTCACCAGACCCAGCACAGCCAGGATGCGGGCAACGACGACCGGCGGCAGGGTGCGGCTGAAGAGTGCCACCGCCACCGTCCAGATGGTGAGCATCAGCACCCACATCAGCAGCGAGCCTTCGTGACCGCCCCAGACCGCGGCGATGCGGTAGGGCAGCGGCAGCGCCGAGTTCGAGTTGGACGCCACGTAAAGCACCGAAAAATCGTTGAGCACGAAGGACGCGGTCAGAAAGGCGTAGGCCAGCGTGGTCAGGCCGAAGAGCATGAAGGTCGCCGGCCGCGCCAGCGCCATCCAGTCGGCGCGGCCGCGCTGGGCGCCGGCCAGCGGCAGCGTGCCCAGCACCAGCGACACCGCCAGTGCCAGGAGCAAGAGCAGTTGACCGAGTTCGGGGATCATGGCTTGGCCGCTCCGGTGAGCCCTGCGGTGCTTGGGGTTGCGGGCATCTGGGCGCGCGCTTTCTCGGCGCGCTGCAAGGCATCGGCGGCCTCGGGTGGCATGTAGTTCTCGTCGTGCTTGGCCAGCACCTCGCGCGCGGCGAACACGCCGTCGGCGCCGAGTTGGCCTTGTGCGACCACGCCCTTGCCCTCCTTGAACAGGTCGGGCAGCACGCCTTCATAGCGCACCGGCACCGTCTTGGCCGTGTCGGTGACGGTGAAGCGCACGGTCAGGCCATCGCGGGCCACGCTGCCGGCCTCGACCAGGCCGCCAACGCGAAAGGTGCGGCCCTGCGGCGCTTCGTTGGCAGCGATCTGCGTCGGCGTGTAGAAGAAGACGAGGTTGCTGTTGAAGGCGTTGAGCACGAGCGCGACGGCCACGCCAACGGCGGCCAGCACGCCGAGTGCGATGGCCGCGCGTTTGTGTCGAGGTTTCATTGCATGTTCTCCGGTTCGGATTCAGCGCGGGCGGCGGCGAAGGCACGACGGCGCCTGCGCCTGGCGGCCCAGGCCTCGGTGCCCATGACGGCCAGCGTCACCGCATACGATCCCCAGACATACAGGCCATAGCCGCCCATGTGCAGGAAGTCGCCCCAAGACGCCCAGTTTGACTGCCAACTCATCGAAAAAGCTCCGTGCCGCGCACGGCAGTTCTTGCTTGGGAAGCGGTAGCTCTGCTCATGCCCGGCTTCCGGCGCGGGTCATGGTTCTGACCCAATCGGTGTCGGACTCCTGCTCGAGCACGATCGCGCGCGCCCGCGTCAGCGCGACGGCAAAGCTGTAAGCCCAGAACGACACCGTCATCAGCAGCATCGCCGTCAGCATGATGCTCGCCATCTTGGGCGCGGCGGTCATGCTGATGGTCGATCCCTGGTGCAAGGTGTTCCACCACTGCACCGAGAAGTAGATGATGGGGATGTTGACCACGCCCACCAAGGCCAGCAGCGCGCTGGCATGGGCGGCGCGCCGGGGATCGTCGATGGCTTCGCTCAGCGCGATGTAGCCCATGTACATCAGCAGCAGCACGAACTCCGAGGTCAGCCGGGCGTCCCAGACCCACCAGGTGCCCCAGGTCGGCTTGCCCCACAGCGCACCGGTCCACAGCGCGATGAACGTGAACAGCGCGCCGGTGGGCGCCAGCGCGCGGGCGTACATCGAGGCCAGGCGGGCGTTCAGCATCCAGCCCCAGGCGGCCCAGAAGGCCATCACCAGGTAGATCAGCATCGACATCCAGGCGGCCGGCACATGGATGAAGATGATCCGGTAGGCGTCGCCCTGCTGGAAGTCGGTTGGCGCGACCATGAAGCCGATCCACAAGCCGGCGGCGCCCAGCAGCAGCGCGACCGCCCAGCACCAGGGCACGAGCCGGCCGGCCAGCGGATAGAAGCGCGATGGTGCAGCGAATGTGTTGAGACGCCAGTTCATGGGGGTGGTCAGGTCAATCGAGAGAAATTCGCAAGGCCGCGGCGGTGGCCAGCGGCGCGCCCAGCAGCGTGACGATCAGCAAGGCGCCGAGCAGCGAGAGGTGGGCCTGCGGTGACAAACCGCTGTCGACCGCGCCCACCGCACCGGTGCCGAAGATCAGCGCCGGCACGGTCAGCGGCAGCACCAGCAGGAACACCAGCGCGGCGCCGCTGCGCAGCCCCAGCGTCAGCGCGGCGCCGACCGCACCGAGCAGGCTGAGGATGGGCGTGCCCAGCGCCAGCGTGGCCACCAGGGTGGCGATCGCCGGCGCGCGCATGTCGAACAGCACGCCGATCAGCGGCGCGGCCAGCACCAGTGGCACGCCCGAAGTGAGCCAATGCGCCAGTACCTTGCCGGCGACCACCACCACCAGTGGCTGCGGGCTCAGCAGCATCTGCTCGAGCGAGCCGTCCTGGTGGTCGCTGGCAAACATCTGCGTCACCGACAGCATCGCTGCCAGCAGCGCGCAGACCCAGACGACGCCGGGCGCGATCTGGCGCAGGGTCTGCGGCTCGGGGCCGACGCCGATCGGAAACAAGCCCGCGGCGACGACGAAGAAGCCCAGCGGCAGCAAGGCTTCGATGCGCCGCCGGCGCGCCAGCAGCAGATCGCGTCGGGTGACGGCCAGCAGCAGCGCGATCATGCTGGTGGGCGGCGGTAGGTGAGTGCATTCATGCCACGCGCCAAGGTTCGAGGTCGAACTCGCGCGCGCCCTGCAAGGTCACTGTCTGGTGGCTGGTCAGCAGCGCCGCGCCGCCGCGCGCTGCATGCGATTCGATGAGCTCCGAGAGCAGCGCCACGCTGCCTTGGTCGAGCGCGTCGTAGGGTTCGTCGAGGATCCAGGTGCGCGGCGCGTCGTCCAGCGCCAGCCGCGCCAGCGCACCGCGCCGCCGCTGGCCCTGCGACAAGGTGCGCACCGGCGCATCGCGGCGCGACGCCAGGCCCAG
>JAUYAJ010000230.1 GCA_030693565.1 Rubrivivax sp. | reverse complement strand
TCGGGGCTGTCGGCGCGCACCAGCGGCGCGCGCGCCGGCGGCGCGCGCGCCGGCGCCGGGCACATCCGGGACTCGAACAGCGACACCGCGTCACGACCGCCTTGTTTGGCGTCGTACATCGCGGCATCGGCATGGCGCAGCAAGTCCGGCAGGTCGCTGCCATGCTGCGGATACAGCGCCACGCCGATGCTGGCGCTGACCTGCAGTCGGTGCCCATCGACGATCATGTCGGCCGCCAAGGCCACGCCGATCTGGCGCGCCAGCGCCAGCACCGGCTCGGCGCAGTCGGCGTCAGGCAGTAGCAGCGCGAACTCGTCGCCGCCGATGCGCACGGCGGTGTCGGATTCGCGCACGCTGTCGCGCAGCCGCTGGGCCACGCGCTTGAGCACCTCGTCGCCGACCGCATGACCGAAGCGGTCGTTGATCGGCTTGAAGCGGTCGAGGTCGATCAACATCACCGCGAAACGCCCGGACTGGCGCCGCGCCCGCGCCAGCAACTGCCCTGCGCGGTCCTGCATCAGCAGGCGGTTGGGCAGGCCGGTCAGGCTGTCGTGCATGGCCATGTGTTCGATGCGCGCGGCGGCGCGCTTGCGCTCGGTGATGTCCATCACCATGCGCAGGCTGCCCAGCAACTCGCCATCGGTGTCGCGCAGTGGCAGCGAGTAGACCGCCGCGGGAAAGCTGCTGCCGTCGCGGCGCCGCTGCACGCGTTCGCTCTCGGGCGTTGGCGCCACCAAGGGCTGGGCGCTGGCGCCCAAGTCGTCGAGCACGGTGGTGACGCCGCATTCGGCGTCGTCGAGCAGCGACCGGTGCTGCCCGACCAGCGCACCCGGTGCGTAGCCGAACATCGTGTGGCTGGCGACGTTGGCGCTGCTGATGCGGCCATCGGCGTCGAAGGTCATCACCGCCACCGGCGCGACGTCCATGATGGCCTGGTTCAGCGCCGCTGCCGCGCCCGCACGGCGCTCCATCTCGCGCTCGCGGCTGAGGTCGCCAACGATCCAGACCACGAACTCTTCGCTTTCGATGCGTGCCAGGCTGAGGCTGCCACGCGCGCTCACGGCATGGCCGTCGCGATGGATCAGCGTCAGTTCATGCACCGGGCCATGGCCGTCATCGCGCTGGCGCGCGTTGCGCACGAAGTCGACCCAGAGGTCGGCCAGCGCCTGGCGCTGCGCGGGCGGCATCAGCGAGGTCGCTTGGCGGCCGACGAGCTCGGCCTCGACAAAGCCCAGAATGCCTTGCACGGTCTGATTGACGCCCAGGATGGTGCCGCGCACGTCGAGCGTGAAGATGGCGTCGCGGGTGCCGTCGAACACCGAACGCAAGCGCGCCTCGCGCTCGCGCGCGTCGCGGCTGTAGCGCTGCGCCAGCGCATGGGCGCGCGCCGACTGCGTCAGCAGCAGCCAGGTCAGGCCGGCCAGCAACAGCGTCAGGAAGGCGCCGCTGGCCAGGCTGATGCGGCTCGGTCGAAGGGTGTCGAACCTGCTGCGCGCGGCCTCGGCAACGCCGGTGCGCAGCGTCCACCAGCGGTCGCCGATCGACAGCATGCGATCGACGCTGTCGCGGCCGGCACCGGCGAAAGCCTGCATCTCGCTGGCGCCGGCATGCAGGATCAGTTGCAGCCGTGCCTGCGGCAGCTGGTGTTCCAGCGCCTCGACCACGGCTTGCAGGCGAATCGGCACGCCGACATGGCCGACCAGCGCTTGCGCACGCTGCTCGGCATTGTCGAGGTCGGCACCGCGCCGGTAGGCCGCCATGTACCAGATCACGACAGGGGCGTCCTCGGTGGCCCCCGGCCAGACGGTGTGCGCCGTCAACTGCGGCCGGCCGAGGTCGCGCGCCAGTTCCAACGCCGCTCGGTGCGTCGGTTCCTGCCAGGGGTCGAAGCGGCTCAGGCTCCAGTGGTCGATGCTGACCGGCGCCAACAGCAACGGTCGCGGCGGACCCTCGTCCATGTGCCGGCCATCGACAAAAAACAGCAACTCGGCACAGCCGCTGCGCTCGCCGATTCGCAGCTTGCGCGCCAGCTCATGCCAGGCGTTGGCGTCGATGCCAGGCTCGGCGCCGACCACCAGCGAACTCGCGCGCAAGACTTCT
>JAUYAJ010000482.1 GCA_030693565.1 Rubrivivax sp. | reverse complement strand
GCAGGCGCGCCTGCGCCTGCCGGTGCTGGGCCGCGATGGCGGGCAGGGCCGCGGCGGCGCCTGACTGCTGCGCCGCCCGCCACTGGGCCTGGGCTTCGCTCCAGCGCGGCAGGTGCTCGGTGAGGGCGCGGGCCAACTGGCGCTCGCCGGGGTCGACCCAGGCTTGCAAGCGGTTGGCGTCGGCCACCAGGTCGATGAGTTGCAGTGTCTGCTCGATCAGCAGCGCATGGGCGTCCAGGCTCTCGGCGGCGTCGATCCGGCGCTCGCTGACGCGCTCGGCCAGCGGCGGCCAGTCGGCCTGCATGGCCAGCACTTCGCGGCGCGCGCGCTGCAGCGCCATCTGGCCGAGCTGGGTGTCGAGCGCGCTCAGGTCACCGTCGACCTCGATCTGGCGTGCGGCGCGCTGCGGCTCCACCGTCTGATCGCCGCGCAACACGCGGTCGGACAACTGCCGGTGCGCTTGCAGGTCGCGCTGCAAGGCAACCGCCCGGCGCAGCGGGTCGAGTCCCGACGCCTGGGCGCGAACTTCGGCGAGCACGGCGCCGAGATCGTCGAGCACGTGCACGGCCGGCAGCGCGAACATCACCGACGCGACGATGCCGAACAAGGCCATTCGCTGTCCCGGTGACGTGCGGCGGGGATCGAGGTTCATCGCGGTGGGTACGGCGGGTCGCTGGAATGCAGGGGCGGCCATTGCAGAGGCCACGTACAGGTGGTCTTCGACCGATTGATCGGTCTCTTGAGCGTTTTTCCTGAATTGCCAGGCTGGCGGCCGCGATAGCATGGCTGGCGATGGACACGCTGCGTCGCCAGTTCGTGCTAACCACAGTGGCCGTGTTCACTTTGGTTGTGGCTGCCATGCTGCTGGCCGCGCGCAGCCTGGTCCAGGACTCGGCGACCGAGGAGTTGGCGGTCGAGGCCGCGCGCGACCAGTCCTTGCTGGCGGCCGCCATGCTGCCGCTGCTGGCGTCGCGCAACCTGGCCGATGCCGGCGACCTGCTCGCCAGGCTGGTGGTCGAAAAGGCCTTTGTCTATGTCGAAGTCGACGACGCCAGCGGCCGCCCTTGGGCAAAGGCTGGGCTGCGACCCGCCGCCGGCGTGGTCCACTTCGATGGCGAGCTGTCGCTGGACGGTCGCGCCTATGGCCGCTACCGCTTCGGGCTCGATGCCGAGGCGCGCAGCGGCGCCGAACGCAGGATGCTGGCCGGACTGATGGCGATCGGCCTCACCGGCCTGCTGGCCGCCACCGTGCTTCAGATGCTGTTGTCGCAGTTGCTGACGCGGCGGCTGGAAGCCTTGACCGGTGGCGTCGACCGCCTGGCGCAGGGCGAGAGCGGTGTTCAGCTGCCGGTGACGGGCGCCGACGAGGTGGCGCGGCTGGCAGCGGCCTTCAACCGCATGTCGGCGGCATTGTCCGAGCGCTTGACCGCCTTGCAGGACAGCGAACAGCACCAGCGCTTGCTGGTCGAGTCGCTGGCCGCTGGCGTGCTGTTCCAGGATGCCGGCGGCATCGTTCGCCTGTGCAACGACGCTGCCTGCCAGATGCTGGGCCTGGCGCGCGAGCAACTGCTGGGGCTCAGCGCCCAGTCTTCGCCGCTGCGCATGCTGTCGCGCGATGGCCAGGTCATCGACCCCGACCAGCGGCCCGCGGCCCGGGCCATGCGCGGCGGGCAGGCGATCAGCGACGCCATTCTTCATGTTGGCCGCACCGACGGCAGCTGGATCTGGATCAGCGTGAACTCGCAGCCGTTGGTGCGCGCCGGCGAAGTCGTGCCGTACGCGAGCGTGAATTCCTTCGTCGACGTCAGCCGCCACATCGAGGCCGAAGACTCGCTCGAGCAGGCCAACCTGGCGCTCGAGCAGCGCGTGGCCGAGCGCACCGCCGAACTGGCGACGGCGCGCGACACCGCCGAGGCGGCGAACCGTGCCAAGACCGAGTTCCTGTCGCGCATGAGCCATGAGCTGCGCACGCCGCTGAACGCCGTGCTCGGCTTCACCCAGGTGCTGCGCTTGCGCCTGAAGCCGGCGCCGGCCGGTGTCGACGAGCAGCTCGGCCACATCGAGACCGCCGGCTGGCACCTGCTGGAGCTGATCAACGACGTGCTCGACTTGTCGCGCATCGAGTCGGGGGCGATGGTGGTGTCGTGCGACAGCGTGCCGCTGGCGCCTTTGTTCGACGAATGCGCGCGCATGTTGCAGGGCGCGGCGGACGCGGCGCAGGTGACGCTGACGGTGGTGGCGCCCGAGCCGGGTCTGGCGATCGAGGGCGACCGCACGCGGCTGCGCCAGGTGCTGGTCAACCTGCTGTCCAACGCCTGCAAGTACAACCGGCCGGGCGGCAGTGTCGTGTTGTCGGCGACGGCGGCCAATGGCCATGTCACGGTGGCGGTGGTCGACACCGGCATCGGCCTGACGCCGACCCAGCTGAAGGCCTTGTACCAGCCCTTCAATCGCCTGGGCGCCGAGGCCGGGCGGGTCGAGGGCACCGGCATCGGGCTGGTCATCACCAAGCGCCTGGTCGAGCTGATGGGCGGCACGCTGGAAGCGAGCTCGGTTGCTGGCGTGGGCACCACGTTCCATTTGAGGGCGCGCCGCAGTGCGCGCGCCTTGCCCAGCGCGGCGGCCACCAGCCTGCCAAGGCTGCCCGCGATGGCGCCGACGGGTCAGCGCAGCTTGCTCTACATCGAGGACAACGCCGCCAACGTGCAATTGCTGGCCGAGGTGCTGCGGCTGCGCCCGGCGCTGCGCTTGCTGACCGCCGTCGACGGTGCCAGCGGCCTGCTGCTG
>JAUYAJ010000219.1 GCA_030693565.1 Rubrivivax sp. | reverse complement strand
AGGCCCAACCCGAAGGGCCGGGGCGATTCGCGCCGCCGAGCCGCGTTGCCGGCTCGTTGTGGGGGCCCGCCACACGCCTGGCCGACGCCTCGCTCGCCAGCGCGACTCGCCCCGGCGCGGGCGTCGCCTTCTGCCGCCCACACTCCTAAGTTCGGCGCCGGCGGCCCAGCAGCAGCAAGACGACACCGCTGGCAACGACGCCGGCGGCCAGCCATTCGCCGCCGCTGACCCATTCGCCGCCGAGCGTGGTGCCCAGCAGCAAGCCGATCACGGGGTTGACGAAGGTGTAGCTCGACGCCAGCGCCGCGCTGGCACGCTGCAGCAACACCATGTAGGCGGAGAAGCCGACGATAGACCCCGCCACCACCAGATAGGCCCAGCTGAGCACGGCGCGCGGCTCTGGCGGCCAGGCCGGGCGCTCGCCGGCCAAGGCGGCCATCACCAGCAGCAGCAGGCCGCCGACCAGCATCTGACTGGCGTAGCCGGCCGCCCCGGGCGCCAGCGTCAGCCGGCGACCGCCAGGCAGGCCGTGCAGCGCCCAGACACTGCCCAGCGACCAGGTGATGGTGGCCAGCGCGATCGCCAGCAAGCCTGGCAGCGAGGCCGCGAAGCCCTGGCCCTGGGTCAGCATCAGCACGCCGCCCAGGCCAAGCGCGATGCCGGTGGCTTCCAGCGTCGACGGCCGCAGGCCGTACGGCAGCTGGAACAAGGCCACCAGCGCCGGCACGACGGCAATGAAGGCCACCACCAGCCCCGAACTGACGCTGACCTGCGCCAGCGCCGTCATGCCGTAGCCGCCGCCCAGCATCAGCGCGCCGAGCACGAAGGCGCTGCGCCATTCGTCACCGCCGGGCCAGCGCGCGCCGCGCCAACGCGCCCAGGCGCCCAAGAGCAGGCCGGCGGCGATGAAGCGCGTGCCCATCTGGAAGAACGGCGGCAGACTGACCAAGGCCCATTTGATGGCCAGGTAGGTCGAGCCCCAGATCAGCCAGGTGGCCGCCAGGCAGCCGACGATCAGCGGTGACAGGCGCCGCCAGGGCGGCAGCAGCGGGGGTGGGAGGACGGCAGACATGGACGAGATGCTAGTCAGGCGGATGCCAGATATCCATGCATAGAAGAAGGTAACGCGTCGCCAGAAGTAGGAAAGTGAAGGTTCGAACGGCATGATGCTTGCAAATGCAGAATTCACCCCCGCTCGACACCTACGACACCCGCATCCTGGCCGAATTGCAGGCCGATGCCCGCATCAGCATGGCCGAACTGGGCCGGCGTGTGCACCTGAGCCAGCCGGCGGTGACCGAGCGTGTGCGCAAGCTGGAAGCAGCAAGCGTCATCACCGGCTACCGCGCCACAGTCAACCTGGCGGCGCTGGGCTATGGCATCCGCGGGCTGGTGCGCGTTGGCCGCACCGACTACCCGGCGATGCTGCAGTTGATCGCCGAGATGGGTGAGATCGTCAATGCCTGGAACGTCACCGGTGAGGACAGCTGGGTGCTGGAGATCGCGGTCGCCGACGTGGCCCACCTGGACGCGGTGGCGAGCCGGTTGTGCCTGCTGTCGCAGACCTCGACCTCGATCATCCTCAAGACCTTGCGCGAACACCACGTGATGCTGCCGCACAGCGCCGGCGCCGCCGCATGAGCGAGCGCCCTCATCCGGCCGGCTGGGTCCTGGTGCCCAGCAGCGAGCGCGACATCGCGGCGGTGGCGCGCCAGTGCCGCCGCATGGTGACCCAGCGCGCCTTGCTGGCCGCTGGCGTTGCGGTGCTGCCGGTGCCGGGGCTGGACTGGGCGGCCGATGTCGCCGTGCTCGTCAACCTGCTGCCCAAGATCAACGCCGCCTTCGGCCTGACGCCCGAGCAGATCGAACGCCTGGCGCCCGATCGCCGGCTGGTAGTCTACAAAGCCATCAGCGCTGCCGGCGGCCTGCTCGTGGGCCGGCTGGTGACCCAGGAACTGGTCTTGAAACTGGTCAAGATGGTGGGCGTGCGGCTGACGACGCAGCAAGTGGCCAAGTTCGTGCCCATCGCCGGCCAGGCACTGTCAGCCGCGTTGACCTTCTCGGCGCTGAAGTACGTCTGCGAGCAGCACATCGGCCAGTGCATGGCGGTGGCGCGGCAACTCCAGCTGCCGGCGCCGACCGCAGCCCATTGACGCCTGGCCGCTACAATCGCACCCATCGTCGGGGTGTAGCGCAGCCTGGTAGCGCATCTGGTTTGGGACCAGAGGGTCGAAGGTTCGAATCCTTTCACCCCGACCATCATGGCGGCGCCGCGGCCTTTCGGCTTCCAGCCCGCCGCCAGATCCGAGCGGCAGCGACGGGGATGGCAGTGCGCACGATGCGCGCCTCCCCTGTCCGGGTGAAAGGGAAAGCCCGGCTGGCAAAGCGGGAGGGCGGATGCGCCAATGGCGCATGGACGCGCCCGACACATTGATCCACGATCATCGACGGCCATGGCCGCATCGATCGCCGAGTCGGAGTCAAGACCGTTCCGCGGTCACTGCGTTAAGGCTGGGTCATTGCCTTGTGGGTGGAGGTGATTCATGGCGTTGCTGAGTCCGCTACCCACCGAGCCGATCGGCAGCATTCCGCGGCCGCTGGCCTTGATCGAAGCCCGAGCGGCTTTCCTGGCAGGGCATATCCGCCAGTCTGAGCTGGAGGCCGAGTGCCTGGATGCCATCCGCGACACCGTCGCGCAGTTCGAGGCCACGGGCTCGCCAGTCATCACCGACGGCGAGCAGGGCAAGTTTCGCGACTTCGCCAGCTATTCGGTCGAGGGGCTGAAGAACACGCGGCCGGGCGGCTTCGTGCTGCAATTCGCCGACGGCCACGACCGCCCGTTTCCATTGCTGACGGCAGGCCCTTACCGCTGCGCCGTGCACGCCGACCGTTATCTGGATCTGGCCCTGCAATTCACCCGGCGGCCGGTGAAGCAGGCAGTGATCGCGCCGTCGTTTCAAAGCCTCTTCTATCCGGCCAACGAATTGCCTGGTTATTCGCGCGAGCAATTCATTGGCGACTTGCTCGCAGAGCATGAGGCCGAAGTCCGCAATTGCCTGCGCAAAGGTGCGCACTGCGTTCAGATCGACTTCACCGAAGGCCGTCTTGCTGTCAAGCTCGACCCGTCGGGCGAGTTGCTGAGGAGTTTCATCCACCTGAACAACCTGGCGCTGGAGCGCTTCACGCCGGCCGAGCGCCAGCGCATCGGTGTCCACACCTGCCCCGGCGGCGATTGCGATTCGACGCACAGCGCCGACGTCGACTACGCCGACCCGCTGCCGCTGCTGTTCGAACTCAAGGCCGGCAGCTTCTTCATGGAACTGGCGCGTGAACCCGACCGCCTGCGCGTGCTGCGCGGCGTGCGCGAGCACCTGAGGCCGGGCCAGCGCGTCTTCGTCGGCGTCATCGACGTCCTCGACCCACGCATCGAAACGGCCGAAGAGGTGCGCGACCGTGTGCTCGAGGCGACCGAATACATCCCGCTCGACCAACTGGGCACGACCGACGACTGCGGCTATGCACCCTTCAGCGACGACGTCTCGACCTCGCGCGAGACCGCGTTCGCCAAGATCCGCGCTCGCGTCGAGGGCACGGCGCTGGCGTCGGTGGCGCTCGGATTCACTCGCCATTGACGCCGATGTCGACCCCGCCTCCGTATCCCGGCACCAAGCTGCCGCCCATCGGCGACGTGGCGGCGGCTGACCGCGCAGCACCTGCCCGCTCGCTTGCCGAAGGCTTGCGCCGCGCCGCGCTGCAGACCTCGGGCGCGATCCTGGCCACCCAGCGGCGGGCCGAGCAAGCCTTGCTGCAGGCCCGGGACGAGCTGGCCACGGCGAACGCCTGGCAGCGCGCGATCCTCGACAGTGCCGACGTGGCCATCATCGCCACCGACCCGCAAGGCCTGATCCTGACCTTCAACCGCGCGGCCGAACGCCTGCTAGGCTACCGCGCCGTCGATGTCGTGGGCAAGTGCACGCCGGAAATCCTGCACGACGCCGGCGAAGTCAAAGCCCGCGCCGCCGAACTGAGCCAGGAGCTGGGGCAAACGATCGAACCCGGATTCGAGGTCTTCGTCGCCAAGGCCCGCCAAGGCCTGGTGCAGGAGCGCGAGTGGACTTACCAGTGCCGCGATGGCAGCCGGCGGCCGGTGCGGCTGACGGTGACGGCGATGTTCGACGCCGAGCGCCAGATCACCGGCTTCATGGGCGTGGCCACCGACCTCAGCGAAGTCAAGCGACGCGAGACGCGCTTTCGCGACGTCGTCGAGGCGGTGCCAAACGGCATCGTGATGGTCAACCAGCGCGCCGACATCACACTCGTCAACGAACAGACCGAGTTGATGTTCGGCTACGCACGCGCCGAATTGCTCGGCCAGCCGGTGGAGATGCTGGTGCCCGAGCGCGACCGCGCCGCCCACGCCAGCTTCCGCGATGCCTTCTTCGCCGATCCGCAGGCGCGGGCCATGGGTGTCGGCCGTGATCTGTATGGCAGGCGCAAGGACGGCTCGGAGTTCCCGATCGAGATCGGTCTGAGCCCGATGGCATCGGCCCATGGCGCGATGATCCTGAGTTCCATCGTCGACATCAGCGCGCGCAAGCAGGGCGAGCAAGCTTTGCGGCAGGCGCGCGACGAGCTTGAGTCACGCGTCCAGGAGCGAACCGCCGAGCTGGCCCAGGCCAACGAAAAGCTGCGCGGCGAGGTCGCGCAGCGCCGGCGGGCCGAAAGCCGGATGCAGGCCGAGCAAGACGTGCTGGGCCGCATCGTCGCCGGCCGGCCGCTGGCGGAGATCCTGACCACGCTGGTGCTCAACATCGAGAGCCAGCTCGACGGCGCGCTGTGCTCCATCCTGCTGCTCGACGACGACGGCCTGCGCTTGCGCCACGGCGCCGCGCCCAGCCTGCCCGAGGCCTACAACCAGGCCATCGACGGCGGCGCCATCGGCCCGGCGGCCGGCTCCTGCGGCACCGCGGCCTTCCGCGGCGAGCGCGTCGTCGTCGACGACATCGCCAGCGACCCGCTGTGGGCCGACTACAAGGACCTGGCGCTGGCCCATGGGCTGCGCGCCTGCTGGTCGACGCCGATCCAGAGCGCGGGCGGCCAGGTGCTGGGCACGTTCGCGCTCTACGCGGACCGGCCGCGCAGCCCTGAAGCGAGCGAACTCGAGACGATCGACATGACGGCCCACCTGGCCAGCATCGCGATCGAACGCAAGCAGGCTGAACAGGCGCTGCTGCGCGCCTACATGGAGCTCGAAGGCAAGGTGGCACGCCGCACCGCCGAGCTCAGTGTGGCCAAGGACCGCGCCGAATCGGCTGACCGCCTGAAGTCGTCATTCCTGGCGACGATGTCGCACGAATTGCGCACCCCGCTGAATTCCATCATCGGCTTCACCGGCATCTTGCTGCAAGGCCTGGCCGGACCGTTGAACGACGAGCAAGGCAAGCAGCTTGGGATGGTGCAGGGCAGCGCGCGCCACTTGTTGACGCTGATCAACGACGTGCTCGACATCTCCAAGATCGAGGCCGGCCAGCTCGAGGTCGGCCGCGAGCCCTTCGACCTCGGCGCTTCGCTGGTCAAGGTGGCGGCCATCGTGCAGCCGCTCGCCGAGAAGAAGCAGCTGGCGCTGAATCTACCGGCCCAGCCGGGCTTGGCGCGGGCGCTGGGCGATGCGCACCGGGTTGAGCAAATCCTGCTCAACTTGCTGAGCAATGCGATCAAGTTCACCGAGTCCGGCACCGTCAGCCTGCGCGCTGCGGCGGCCGATGGTGGGCGGATTCGTGTCGACATCGCCGACACCGGCATCGGCATCGCGCCGCAGGACATGGCCGCCCTGTTCGAGCCCTTTCGGCAGATCGACAGCCGATTGTCGCGCCAGCACGAAGGCACGGGCCTGGGGCTGGCGATCTCGCGCCGCCTGGCCCGGCTGATGGGCGGCAGCATCGAGGTCGACAGCCGCGTGCACGAAGGCAGCGTCTTCAGCCTGCTGCTGCCGGCGGCCCAGGAAGGCGCGCCATGAGCGAAACCATCTTGCTGATCGAGGACAACGAGAACAACCGCTACCTGGCGACCTATCTGCTGCAGGCGCGCGGCTGGACGGTTGTTCACGCAGTCGACGGCGCCAGCGGCCTGGCGCTGGCGGCGGCGACGCCGCCGGCGCTGATCCTGCTCGACATCCAGTTGCCGGAAATGGATGGCTACGAAGTCGCGCGCCGGCTCAAGGCCGACGCCGCGCTGGCGGCCGTCCCCATCGTCGCCGTGACCTCGTACGCGATGCGCAACGACCGCGAAACCGCGCTGGCCGCCGGCTGCCAGGGCTACATCGAAAAGCCGATCGATCCCGAGACCTTCGTCGACAGCGTCGAGGCTCATCTGCGACCGCAGCACCGAAGGAAACCAGCATGACACTGGCGCTGGTGGTCGACGACCATCTCGAGAACCTTTACCTGCTGCGAAAGCTGCTGCAAGGCCATGGTTTTCGGGTTGCCGAGGCCAGGCACGGCGCCCAGGCGCTGTCGATGGCGCGCCAGGAGCGGCCCGATCTGGTCATCAGCGACTTGCTGATGCCGGTGATGGACGGCTACACCTTGCTGCGCCAGTGGAAGGCCGACGAGGCCTTGTGCAGCGTGCCCTTCGTCGTCTACACCGCGACCTATACCGACCCCAAGGACGAAGCGCTGGCGCTGAACCTGGGTGCCGATGCTTTCGTCATCAAGCCGGCCGAGCCTGACATCTTTGTTCAAGCCATTCACCAACTGCTCGAACAAACCCGCAGTGGCGCGCTGTTGCCGGCGCATCAGCCCAGCGCAGACGACGAACAGACACTGCAGGCCTACAACGCCACCCTGATTCACAAGCTGGAGCAAAAAGCGGCCCAGCTTGAGCAGCAGGTGGTCGAACGCGACGCTGCGCTGCGCGCGCTGGGCGAGCGCGAGGCGCAGTACCGCGCCTTGGTCGACCACAGCAGCGACATGATCTTGCTGACCACACCCGACGGCCGTTTGCACTCGGCCAATCCGGCGGCCTGCCGGGCGCTGGGCATGACGGAGGCGCAGATCTGCGCCGGCGGGCGCGAAACCATCTTCGACACCGCCGATCCGCGTCTGAGCGCGCTGCTGAGCGCGCGCGCCGTGCATGGCCAGGCGGCCGGCGAGTTGACGCTGATCCGCGCTGATGGCTCGCGGTTGCCGGTCGAGGCCAGCAGCTCGCTGTATTGCGACGCCAAAGGCGTCGACCGCGCCAGCTTGACGCTGCGCGACATCAGCGAGCGCCAGCGCGCCAATGCCGCACAGCGCGAGCTGGAGGGCCAGTTGCGCGAGGCGCAGAAGATGCAGGCGGTGGGCACGCTGGCCGGTGGCATCGCGCATGACTTCAACAACATCGTCGCCGCCATCCTGGGCTATGCGGCTCTGGCGCGTGCCGATGCCGGCACCACCGACAAGGTCGCCGGCTACCTGACCCAGATCGAGACCGCGGGCCGGCGGGCGCGCAGCCTGGTGCAGCGCATCCTGGCTTTCAGCCGGCCACAGCCGACGGCGGTGCGCAACATCGCGCTGCAGACCTTGATCCAGGAAACCCTGGCCATCGTGCGCGCCACCGTGCCGAGCGTGGTGTCGCTGGATACGCGCTTGCCCGTGGCCGCGCTGCATGTGCTGGCCGACGCCACCCAGCTGCAGCAGGTGTTGCTCAACCTGTGCACCAACGCCTGGCATGCGCTCGGCGGCAGCACCGGCCGCATCGAGATCGGCCTGGCGTCAGTGCACTTCGACGCCGCAGCGAGCCCGCCGGTGGCCGAGCTCGCCTGGGGTGACTACGCTCACCTGTGGGTGCGTGACAACGGCTGCGGCATGGA
>JAUYAJ010000184.1 GCA_030693565.1 Rubrivivax sp. | reverse complement strand
CGGCCCGACAACGTCCGCCAAGGAGGCCGCCAACCAGCCCGCCCACACTCATTCCTACAATCTCAACCGCGCAACCCAGCACCGAGCCTCAGATCGGTCACGTTCCCGAAATCACCGGTCACGTTCGCCGAAATACGCACCTGGATCTCTCGCACCGTCATGCCGCGCGCGTACATGGCAATGATCTTGTCGTCAAAGCCGGTGAATCGACGCTCGTGTTTGCCGATAAGTTGCGGCTCGAAGCTGCCGGCCCGGTCACGCGGCACCTCGATGGCCAGCGCGCCGGTGTCGGTCAGAACTGTCTTGGCGCTCTTGCCGTTGCGATGGTTCACCGACCCTTCAGGCTTGGCTTGCCCCAGGGCATAGCCCAGGTGGTGGCTCATCTCCGCGCCCAGTGCCTGCTGGATGAACGCCTTTTTGAACTGCTGGAAGATGTCTTCCAACTGCCCTGGCGTCACTGGACCGGGAATCAACTTCTCCAGAAATTCAGCCGGAATCTGCGGCAGCGCCGCCCGGTCCGCCGAAGCGGTCTTGATCTTGCGTGGCATTCATGCTCCTTGTGGTCATGCTATGCCTCGCACACAAACTTCCTGACAGGCTCCGCCACCGCAAGAGCAGTCGCGGTACTCCGCGTCTGCGAGCCTGCCATGGGCTTTGCATGGCGCTCTGCGCCTTGCAGCGTTGCCCGCGGTGTTGGACTCTTGGACCTGACTGCTGGCGTGTGCTCACGGTTCACTTCTTGAGTTCCCTGGCGTTGCCCTTCTGCCGAGATCAGCCGCCTTCGAGCCTCAGTATCTGAACGTGCTTACACAGGATGAACTTGTTGCCCTAGCGCCCTCGACGATCCGTGGACTTGTGTGAACGCGCGGTGTTGAAACGGCCTTGCGGCCTTGCGGCGTCGCGGCTCTGCCGCCTTTGTGGCTGCTCAGTTCACGCCGCCAGGCGCACTTCCTGCTGAATAGGCCCACGGTGCGCGTTCTGATGCCTAACGTTCGAGCTAAGCGGGCGCCAGCGGTGGGATGCCAGGCCCGCGAGGTGCAGGATAAGCAACGGCGCCTCGCGGGCCTGGTGGCCCACCGTTGGCGCTCCGCTTGAGCGAGGGGTTAGGCGGCACTTGGCCCTC